>JALZOC010000153.1 GCA_030857365.1 Acidobacteriota bacterium | reverse complement strand
ATCCGGTTGCGCGCGCACCGCGCACCGGCCGGTTCTCGGCGCTCGGGAAGACGTCTCAGTCACACCTCTTCCGTGGCGTGATGACTGCCGCGAAGGCCGGCTCGATGCTCAAACACCTCGACATCTTCGACAGGACTCCCTGACGTCGATCAGCACCCCAACACGACCCGACCGCATGGGGACGCGGCTCGCACGCGTCAGCGTCTCCAAAATGTCTCCAAAACTCCGGTAGAATACCGAGGACTCGCGGGGACGGCAGCGAACAATGAGAAGCTCGTAACCAGTTGGAACTCGAACCCTTAGCACCAGAAGTCGCGCGCCATCAACCAGTTAGAAAAGCGCGGTCGTAGGGTTCGAGTCCCGTCGACCCCGCCAACAAATCATTTCAATATCGCCTCACAAGTCTGGGTGGTGACAGCCCGGCTTCGCCGGGGGTGCATGAGGGCTGCGCGGACACGCAGGCGGTCCCCTGTTCCTTGAATCGCCCTGCCATCAGGTTCATCCGAAACTGGCTCAGAGCGCGCACCACCCGAACGCTGTCCCCTTGCCACTTCGGGTCCCCTGCGAACAGTTCATCGAACATATCCGTCGCGTGAATAGCGGACACGCTCGACAGGGATGCCAGGGAAGGCCGCGGTGCGGCAAGGACGCAGTGAACATCAGTTCGGTCGCCGGCAAGATGGGAAGGAAGGTCGTGGAGGCGTTCACCGTGCCCTCAACCGAGGGCTATGCGCCCGTCGCCGGGAAGTTCGTGAACTGGGTGCTGCCGGCCGGCTGCCGGGCCGTTTGATCGACAAGATTCATCGGTAAGCTGATCGGCCTCTTTGCAGGCGCGTCAGAGGGGGGAAGGACTTGCCGCGATGATCGGGATCGAAGACCTGCATCGACGCGTGGAGCAGCACCACCGCGCCTGGCGTCGCGGTGGTGCTGACGTTCGGTTGGGTCGGCTCAGCGCATTTCAAAGGTCGCGAGCAGGGGTCGGTGGTCCGACAGCATGACGCCGTCGGTGTCGCGTCCGTCGTATACTCTCGCCCCCCTGATCCTCAGATGCGTCGCGTTCTCCGAGAGCCATATGTAGTCGATCCGGCTCCTCCGTGTGTTCCCCGCAGAATTGCCGGAGTTTGCGACGGCCGTGTTAGCTCTCTTCGCCTCCGCCCAGACATCCCGATGCCCGGACTTCATCTTGTTGATCTCGCCCGAGCCCGGCCACGCGTTGAAATCCCCCATCAGCACGCGCGATTCCGGGAAGGACTCGGCCCATCGAGTGAGCTGACCCATCTGCGCTGAGCGGCGGCCGCCGGAGCCGTCGTCCAGGTGCGTGGAGAAGAGCGAGATGCGGCGACCCTTCACCATGATCACTGCCTGGGCCACCGAGCGGGAGTAGCTGAGCACGTGGTCCGCCGTGTCCTCGAAGCGATAGACGGACAGCAGCAGGTTGCCCTGTCCCTTCGAGCCGCCGTCACGCTGCGCGAACTGGTAATACCAGGTACGGCCGGTCTTCGCCTTCAGCAGTGCGGCGAACCGCGCCGGCTGGTCCTCGTTGCCCCACCCCGTGTAACGCTCCACTTCATTGAGCGAGACGACGTCCGGATTGATCCGCGCGATGTAGGCGGCCTGCCTTTCCACGCTGTACGCGCCCCTGGTATTCACGCCGTGATGGATGTTCCAATCCAGGACCTTGAGAGTCGAGGACGATCTGCCGTCGTCGTTGTCGCGGTCGCCGTCCTCGTCCCTGGGCGCGGGACGAGCGGGAGCGGGCTTGGGCGCTGGCGGCTGTGCTACGGCGCCACCGGAGGCGCCCAGCGTGATCACCAGGGTGGGACGGACCGACACGTCGCCCGCTTCGTCAGAAAAGAACTGTTTGTAGCTGCCCCGGCTGGACCTGCCGGTATCCGCGAGGAGAAACCGGGCGTACCGAGCGTTGCCGTACGAGCCGTTGACGACTTTCTGCACGGTCGTCGTGACATCGAATGTCACACGCGAGCCGACCCTGTCCGTGACGGTCTGTTTCGCCGCCAGCCGCCGCGACTCGCCGCCCGGGCGTGACCACTCCTGGTCGTCCTTCCGCTCGTTCCACGTCGCCGTCGCCTCGTCGTACGACAGCGAGCCGCCGTATGCCGCGAGCTGCCGGGTCTCGTCGTTGCCGCCAGCGACCGTCAGCGTCAACCTTGCCGAACCGATCCGCGTTCCTTTCGGAAGCGTGTTGTGCGTATCGAACTTGAGCACCACCCGCCGTTCGTACGTGTCGCTGCTGCTCGCCCGCACTTCGAGGATCGGGGAAGAGGCAAAATTCTCGTCCTCGTAGTCGCCGCCCCGAATCGTCGTGGCGCTCGAATCCGCCAGTCGGAGCGTCTGGGCAGCGGCGGGTGCGGCCGCAAGGGTGATCAGTGCGCTCGCCGCCAGGAGGCGCGCGGCAGAAGGCCGTATGAAGGTTTTGATCATCGTTCTCGTCGGCCCTGTCGGTCTCGTCAGGCCTGTCGGTCAGCCGACGTGAGCCCCAGGGCTGGGGAGTCGTTGCGGCTGAACGCACGGCCATGGCGCGATACCGGGTGCTCCGGCCAGATGGCTCGTGCACTCGGACCGCGTGTGGTTGACTGGTCTTGCGTGTGAAGGCGCTGCCGAGGGCCGGCGGGGCCGGAGGGCCGTCCCTGTTTACGGCAAGACTGCGTCCATGTGCGGTTCCTGACCCCTGTCACGGAGTTTGGACACGAAGCCACTAACCGAACGCAGGTGTAACTTGCTACACAACTCATCTGTTTGTAGCTTTTACTCACTCGTTCGCTTTTGTGGACTCGAACCGCTCCCCACAGCTACTGTTGAGTATTGACTTCTATAAACGCAGCGAGAGGACCCGTGAGGCTTTATATTGCGTGCGACTTTGCGTCTTACTAACGGACAGACGTTACAGATAAGCTGGTCCGCGCGCGAAGCTGGAGCCGAGCGCCGTCCCACCGTACGCGGTACTGGTTAACAAAGGCCAAGCGGCCGAAAGACCTGTCCGCCTTACCGGGCGGGGGTGCTCCATTGTATGACGCACTGAGGCAGCGGCGGCTGCGCCAATGAGAGGGTGACCTCACGAGGCAGGCAGACACTTCGAGGTGACCCGATCGCCGGTGCGCTCGACGCGAATCGCGCGCTCACGGCGCAGCGGTTGGCAGGCGTCGAAGGGTATCGGCCGCTCGGCGGTGGATGGAGGCCGGCACAACGGCGCCACGACTTCTACGGCAGAAGAACACAACGATCGCCGTTCGGGACGAGAATGCTTGCACGTCGCTTGACTCGCGTTACGCTCACGCGTACACCGAAGCGCGATAGGCGCCGTGTCGGGCGCAGGAGGATCTCCAATGAAACGAACGATGCGAGTACCTGAATATGCATTTGTATGTGCCGGCGCTGTCGCGACCGCGATTGGGATGAGCGCCTCGGGCGGTCAGGCGACGGTACCGCCCGCGAAGGCCTCTCGATTCATCATCGACTCGCATCAGCACTACGGCGGCGGCGCTGAGTACCTCGATGGGCTGGTGAAGACCTATCGGCCCCGGAATGCCATGGCGTGCGTGCTGACGCCGCTCGACGCGCTCGAGACCGTCCGGAAGGCCGCCCTCGCGCATCCGGATGTGATCATCCCGTACGGCTACATCCGCGTCGACGACCCGGGTGTGCTGGAGCACATCGATCGCTTCGCGAAGGCGGGCTTCAAGGGGATCAAGATGCACCGGCCGACGCATGACTGGGATAATCCCGGGTACTTCCCTGTGTATCAACGGATGCAGGACCTTGGGCTGGTCGCTCTGTTTCATACGGGAATCGTGGCCGGAAGCAGTGACGAGCCGGAGCCCTCGTCCATGGCGCGGATGCGACCGTCCTTCCTGCACACGATCGCCCGCTCCTTTCCGAAGCTGCGGATCCAGGGAGCGCATTTCGGCAACCCCTGGTATGCAGAGGCCGCCGAGGTGGCTCGCTGGGAGAAGAACCTGTACTTCGACCTGTCGGGTTCGTCGCTCCTCAAACACGCCAACAACCTTGCCGTGTTCAAGGAATTCCTCTGGTGGGAGGGGCCGACCGCACACAGCTCGCCTGACGCCGTGTACGCGTTCGAGAAGCTGGTGTTCGGGACCGACGAACCGCCCGCCAACCTCGACGCGGTGGTCGCCAGATTCGAAGCCATGCTCGACGCCAATCGGGTCCCCGAGGCGAGCCGCCGGAAGATTTACGGCGAGACCATGGCGCGGATCCTCGGGGTCGCGCCTCCGGCGTCTTCCCCCAGCGGCGCGCGTTGAAGACAGGCGCTCGCCTGATCGAGATTAAGCCTCGAGAAGCGGGCTGGCGTAGCCGGAACGAGACCCGGGAGAGAGCGCTCTCCCGGGCGTAGGTCCTATCTTGCGGGACAGCGTTGTGTCCCGCCGTTTCTGAAGGTCAGCGTTCTGGACCCGTAGAGGTGATCTGTCGTGAGCGTCTCGATTACCTGTCCGCGGACAAGGTCAGCCTGCCAGAAGCACGTCGGGAGTCTTGCGGTAAGCGTGTAGGGCCCACCGGCGTTGAACTTCTGCGGCACCGTCGTGGCAGGGTGATCGGAGTCGAACAGATACTGGGGGTATGCGATCGCCACGGACGGGGCCGTGTAGGTCGCGAGCGACACCTCGATTCCGGAACAGCCGGGCGCAATCGAGAAGGTGGCGCGTGCCATGAGTCCGTCAATGGTGATGTTCGGACTGAGCACGGCAGCCTTGCCGGCCGGGCATACGGGCACCACTTTTGGAACGCTCACGGACGCCTGCCGCGAACAGAGCACGCCTGACACATTCAAGGTGAGAGCGGCGGTGAACGTCATGTCCGCCGACTGACGCTCGTAGCTGTGCGTCACGGGCGTATTGTTCGAGACAGTCGAAGACGAGGTGTCGCCCCAGGCAATCGAGCCCGCGGCCGCTCCATGCCAGGACGGCGTGGCCGTGAGAACAACGCTGGCCGGTGTAAGCGCCGAAGTCACGATGAGTGACGGAGCCGCGCTCTCGCAGACCGCGACCGGTGTCGGCGTCGTCGGGGGTGCAGGTGCAGGGGTGGCAGACGGTGTCGGCACTGGTGAGGGAGCCGGTGCCGGTGAGGGAGCCGGTGCCGGCGCCGGTGACGGCGTCGGTGCCGGACCGGAATGCGGGGTGGGAGCCTGGCCTGCGCCCCCCGGAGAATTGCAGAACGCGGGTCCACCGACGTGTTCAGCCCCGAGCAGTGTGTACGGGGCATGCGGGGCGGTGTCTACCTCCGGTCCCACGTAGACATCCAGCTGCGCAAGGCATTCCGGGAACGTGGCAGTCAGTTCGGCGCTCTGCCGCGGCTTCAGACCGATTCCCCGCGCGGATCCCGCCGCGTACTTTGTCTGCGTTTCAAAGGTATCGGGCAGATTCCGCTTGTAGACGGTGAAAGACACGTCACGCACCGGCCCCCCGTCCGGGTGGTTGTTGGTCACGCGGATGGTTGCCGACGCGGGCCCGAACGCGAGCACGATGCACGAGACGCCCAGCCGGAAGTCATCGCAAAGATGCACCGGCGACTTTCCGTTCGTGAACCCATTGCTCCCCCACTCGCCGAACGGAGGAGGATTCTCGTTCGCGCGCGTGGGTGCAGGTGAGGGGTCCGGCGCTGCGGCCGGCGGGGGAGCCGCCGCGGGATCCGGTGGCGCGGGCACCGGGGCAGGTGGCGGTTCCACTGTGAGTTGCGCCGGCTGCGGCTGAGCGGCTGGTGCCGTCGGGCTGGCGGCGCTTCCGCAACCCACCAGTCCGAGGATGACGAGAAGCGGCAAAAGGCCTTTCATAGGGTTCGTCTTTCATAGTTCCGCCGGTGGCCGGAGTGGACCGAGTGCGAACCCTGTTTGCCTATCCTGGTCATCGCACTCTCGTTTATTCCTCGCTACTTACCTTTTACAGCCGCGCTGGGAACGGCTGCAACGGCAGTGCCGGACTTCCGCTGCAGCAAGTCGAGAGACGCGAGAGGGGATCGCCGCCATCAGCGTCGGCTCCGCGAGCCGAGGACGATCATGGAGACGCCGAACAGTGCGGTCACCACGGCTAGAATGTCGCAGGAATGAACTTCGAGGTTGTCAGCGAGCTCACCGACGTCGAAACGATCGTAACCGGACGCGGGATCGCGAGCTGTCGCGGCTGCGGCGCTTGTATGGCAAGGGCCGCCGGAGGAAGATGTGAAAGGCGTAGCGCGGATCCGGATCAGTGGCTGGATTCGGCTCGCAGAGTTGCACTGGTATGAAGCACACGGCATCGGCAAGAAAGAGTTCAAGCGCAAGAGGTGTCTCGACTAGGTCGCGCAAGTCAGCGGCGGCCGGCCGCCGGTTCGCCGTCTGTGTCGACAACGACGGATACGAGGCCTCGCTCGAGCGGAAAAAGATCGACG
>JALZOC010000152.1 GCA_030857365.1 Acidobacteriota bacterium | reverse complement strand
ACCTGAAGCCGGGCATGTACAACTACGGCCACCTCCACGTGAGCTTCGACGATGGTTCGGTGGGCTGGTATGAAGCGGGATGGGGTCCGATGATGAGCGAAGTGGCGTTCTTCGTGAAGGACGTCATCGGGCCGAAGGGATGCGTGTCGATCGTGAAGGACCCGAACGCCGACGCGGCGGTAGGTTCCGCCGACATCGACAGCCACACGAAGACGAACTGCATCCGGCTGCACCACAGCGCAATAGATGCGAACAACGAGTTCCTCAAGCCCGACGAAATCATCAACACGGAGGACGAACCGGATCACCAGGGGCTCTGCGATCGCGAGCAGGCGTTCCTGCTGCGGGCGATCCAGCAGAACGTCGACCTCTCCGCCCACATGGCCGATGCGGTGAAGAGCCTGGCGATCGTGCTTGCGGCTGACGAGAGCGTGCGCACGGGCCAGATCGTCGCGCTCTGAGCAGGGGGCGTTGACGGCGTGGTTCTCAGCAGCCCGCCAGAACTGTAATGTCGATCACCGATCCGTGGGCCTGAGCAGCCGGAGACGCCGAAAACGTTAGGGATTGGACGGGAACGTTCTTTGCCTCGAGAGAGGTGTGCGATCGTCGCCCACCAGCATCGAATTCCACCTTGGGACCGCACAGGTCGCCGTCCTCTGGCGCCTCACCAGGCAGGACGTCGCCTCCCGCGCCATCGTGATGGATGATGCCAACGGTATGCGGCTCGTGGTTGTCGAGGCCGAACGGATCGTTCAGTGGGAGCGCTTCCAGCTCGCAAGCCAGCTGCGGATGCGTGCGGGCGCGATTCAAACGCAGCGGAAGCGGCAAGGCTGGTCGTAACTCACTGACTCAGCGCCTCGCCCGGGGGCCCCGCAGGCGACGATCGGTGAGGCCGCGTACGACGGCTGTACCAGCAGTGACCGCACTCCGGACACAGGCAGTAGGCGCCGCTCGAGGAGCGAAGCGTCAGTGTCACCCGCGCACTCGCGCACTTCGGACACGCCGCGCAGGCTGGAGGTTCTGAAGACATACGCCGCACTGTACCGCGGCTGGGCAGCAGTGTCCAGATTCGGCTCTATCGCTCAACCACACTGTGCGGATTTGCGTGGCGGGCCGCAGTGGCGGTACGCTGCCGGTCATGCCGCACCCTTCGCTCTCCCGTAGAAAATTTCTCCAGACCGTCGCTGCAACCGCCGCTGTCGCGCCGTTCTTGTCCCTCCGCAGAGCCGCGGCCGCCCCGATGCTCCGTCATGCCAGCATCGGCGCGTCCGGCCAGGCGCTCAGCGACCTGATGGCGTTTGCAAAGCACCCCTCGTTCGACCTGGTGGCAGTGGCCGACGTCGATCTTGCCCGGTTCGAACGCCTGCAGCAGCGCTTCCCCAACGTCCGCGTGTACCAGGACTGGCGCGAGCTGCTGAAGAAGGAAGACAAGCACATCGATTCGGTGAATGTCTCGACCCCCGATCACATGCACTGCGTCGTCGCGCTCGAGGCGATGAAGCGGCGAAAAGCCGTATACGTCCAGAAGCCGCTCTGCCACACGCTGCGGGAAACCCGCACGCTCACCGAGTACGCGCGCCGGCGGGGCCTCACGACGCAGATGGGCATCCAGGTGTCGTCCAGCCGCGGACAGCGCTACGGTGAGGCCCTGGTCCGCAGCGGCATTGTGGGAAAGGTTCGCGAGGTACATACGTTCTCGAACAAGAGCTGGGGCGACGACAAACCGCTGCCCCAGACGACGGACCCGGTACCGGCTCCGCTCGACTGGGACGAGTGGCTTGGCGTGAGCGCGTCCCGTCCGTTCAAGAAGGGGGTGTATCACCCGGGAGAATGGCGGCGCCGCGTCGACTTCGGCACCGGAACGCTGGGCGACATGGGCTGCCACATCTACAGCCCGCCTTACCGCGCGCTCAAACTCACCTCGCCGACGACCGTCACCGCGTACGGCCCTGCGCCCAACGCGGAAAGCTGGGCCACGAAGGCACGCGTGAAGCTGACGTACCCAGGCACGGAGTACACGGCCACGGAGACGGTGGACATGTGGTGGTACGACGGCGGGGAGCTCCCGCCGGAGGCGGTGCGTGAGCCGCTCGGGACGCGCTTCCCCGATCAGGGCAGCATCGTGATCGGCACGGACGGACTGCTCGTCCTGCCGCACGGCGGCGATCCGTTCGTACTGCCCGAGTCCGGGATGGCCGCGCTGCCGCAGGTGGATTTGCCCGAACGGGACCATTACGGCGAGTTCATCGACGTGGTTCTCGGCGGGGGGAAAGCCGCCTGCTCGGCGGGCTTCGACTATGCCGGCCCGCTTACCGAATCGGTGCTCATCGGCAACGTCGCGGCGCATTTTCCTGGCGAGACCCTCGAGTTCGATGCCAGGCGATTGACGTTCCCCCGCAAGCCCCAGGCGAACCAGTACCTCACGCGCACCTACCGCAGCGGGTGGAGCGTGAAGGTCTGAACCGGCGCGGGGCTTCCACCACGGAGATGCGGAGCACGCGGAGGCGCACGGAGATCCACGGAGAAGACGTTGCTGACGCAGTGATGTTTACCGCCACGCATTTTGAAACAACTGCCTGCGACTTTTCGGCGAGCAATCCCGCGGGACAACTGCCGAAACCGCCGAAGCTCGCCCGAACAACCGGCCACACGTCTTGGATCGCTCCGTGCGCCTCCGTGTCCTCCGTGCCTCCGCGGTGGATGTTCCAAGCGTCCTCCGCTCACACGGCCGCCGATTGGACCAGCTTCGTCGTCCACGGCTACTTTTCGTCCGGCGGCTCGGATGCTCTGAGCTCCGACGCGATCTTGAACCCGGTGTTCGCGGCCGGCACGCCGGCGTACACCGCGGTCTGGAGCAGCACTTCCTCCAGATCGCAGAGCTCCAGCTCGCGTGCGAGGCCGGCCGCCACGTGCATCCGGAACTCCTCCCATCGCCCCAGCGACGCGGTGATTCCCAGCGCAAGCAGCCGGCGCGTGCGCAGATCGAGCCCGGGCCTCGTCCAGATCGTGCCCCACGCGTACCGCGTGATGAGCTCCTGGAAATCGTGCGTGAAGGGCGTGAGGGAGGCGATCGCCCTGTCGACATGCGCATCCCCGAGCACGGCACGCCGGATGCGAGCGCCGGCCTCGTACGGATCCGAATCGGGGGGCAGCAGGAACTCGGCCAGCGCCGCCGAGAACGAGCGCGGCGCCTCGATGTTGGACAGGTGCGCCGCGTGGAGGTGCGCAATCCTGGCATTCGGAATCCCGGCAGCGAGCACGTCCCCATGCCCTTTCCAGGGCATCGAGACATCCTGGTCTCCGCTGATGACGAGCACCGGGACAGCGACCGCCGCAAGCTCCGCCCGCATATCCATGTCGCGGATCGCGGCGCAGCACCCCGCATAGCCGGCCGGACTGGTCGCGAGCAACGTGTGCCGGGCGGTCTCGACCGCGGGAGAGTGCGACGCGAGCACCCGCGCGGAAAAGTAACGGCCCATCACCGTCTCCACCACGGGGGCCATGCCGCCGGCGAGCACCGCCTTGCGGCGCGCCTCCATCGCCGCGGCGTCGGGCCGCGCCGAGGTGTTCGCCAGCACCGCGGCCATCAGCCGCTCAGGAGCGTGCACCGCCAGCCACAACCCGATCATGCCTCCGAGCGACACGCCGCAGAACGCGAAGCGATCGATCCCGAGAGCGTCCGCCAGCGAGAGCGCATCGGCGCCCAGCTGTTCGACCCGGTAGTCTCCGGCGCTCACGCCGGAGGCCCCGTGTCCGCGGATGTCGTACCGCAACACGCGGAAGCGCGTCCCCAGGTCGGCCGCCTGAGCGTCCCACATCCCGTGGTCCTGTCCGAGCGAGTGCGACAACATCAGCAGGGGCCGATCGTCCCTGCCTTCCAGGCGGTAGTAGCAGACGGTGTCGCCGAGGGTGAGAACGGGCATATGTGAAAACCGGGGGCTGTCAGCGCGTCGCGAGCAGCTGCACCCGCAGCCGCTCGGCCATGCCGAGGTATTCTTCCGGCGCGTCAAGCGTGGAGAGATCGGCGGGCGTGAGAATCTTCGCCACTTCGGGCAGGGCGGCGAGCGCATCACCGAATCGACCGCCACTCGCGCGCGCCCGGGTGGCGGCGGTCTCCACAAGTGTGTATGCGGACTCCCGCCCCATCGTGGGCGCAAGCAGCATCATCGCGCGTTCGGTGAAGACCATGCCCTGCGTGGCGGCGATATTCGCCCGCATCCTCGCGGGATCGACGCTGAGCGTCTCGACGACCTCCTGGACGGCCGACAGCGCGGCCCCCGTCGCCTGCACCACCGATGCAACGGTCGGACCTTCCGCGTGCCCCCCGCCGACGCCGCGCTCATGCTGCTGCGCCATTCCGGAAAGGAACGACGCGACGAGTCCCGGGACACGCGTCGCGGCGGCGATCGCGATGGCGCAGCCAGCCGGGTTCCTCTTGTGGGGCAGGGTCGACGACCCGCCGCCAGGCTCGGCGGCCTCCCCGACCTCCGCCTGCATCAGCAACGCCACGTCCCCGGCGATCTTTCCGAGCGTCGCCACGTAGACGCCGCAGGCCACAAGGAGCGCGGCCAGCCTGTCCCGGTGCGCATGCCAGGGCGCCTCGGGGAGCGCGAGCCCCAGCTCCCGGCCGAGCTCCGCCGACACGTCGAGACCACGATCCCCGAGCGCGGCGAGCGTCCCCGACGCGCCCCCGAACTGCAGCACCTGCACTTCGTCGAATCCCGAGCGGACCCGAGTCCATCCCCGCATCGAGGCCGCATACCAGCCGGCAGCCTTCAGACCAAAGGTCACCGGCGGAGCCGGCTGCAGCAGCGTGCGGCCCAGCATCGGCGTGCCGGCATGCAGATCCGACAGCCTCCTGAGGGCCTCGACGAGCCGCTGGTGATGCTGCTCGAGCATCGGGCGGGCGTCGGCCAGGCACAACACGAGCGCCGTATCCGTCACATCCTGACTGGTTGCGCCCCAGTGCACGAACCCTGCGCTCTGCGCGTCCAGTGCCCGGACTCTGGCCGTGAGCCCTTCGACGAGGCCGATCGCGATGGTGCCGGTCGTCCGCGCCCGCGCCTCGATGTTCGCAACATCGAACGCATCCGGGTTCTCCACCGCGGCCGCGATGGCGGCGACGGCGTGGGCCGGAATGACACCGAGCCGCGCCTCGGCGCGCCCGAGCGCCAGCTCGAACCGCAGCATGGCCCGGATCAGGGCGCGATCGTCGAAGACCGCGGCGAGGGGGTCCGTCGTGCCGAGGCTGTGCAGGAGCCGGAAGCTCATGCCGGTTCACACATTGAAGAACACGGTCTCATTTTCACCCTGCAGCCGCAGGTCGAACAGCCACCGCCCCGGTGTCTCCGGGTCCGGCCTCGCCAGCAGCGACTCCCGCCGATGCTCAGGCACCAGCGCCAACACCGCATCGCCGGCGAGCGCCGAGTCGCCGCGGAAGTACACGCGCGTCTGCAGGTGCCGCAGCAGACCGCGCGCAAACAGGCAGATGTTGATGTGCGACGCCGTCCCTGGTGCGGCCTGCCCCGGGCGAACGGTCTCGAACTCACAGGTGCCGTCGTCAGTCGTCGGCAACCGGCCGAAGCCCCGGAACGCGGAGTTCTCCCCTGCTGCTGCCGGCCGCGCCGCATGGCCGTCCGCATCCACCTGCCAGATCTCGACGAGAGCGTCAGGCACAGGGCTGCCGTCCCCTTCCGTAATCCTGATCCGCAGCGTGATGAACTCCCCGTGCGCTGACCGATCGGCCACGCAGCCGAGCGTCGCGTCTGTCGCGAGACCAAAATGAAAAAAAGGGCCTACCGTCTCCGACGGCGTCGCCACGAAGTCCGACTCGCCGCTCATGCGCGCTCCTCGAACGGCGTCGCGGCCTCACCGCGCACGACGATATCGAAGCGGTAGCCGAGAGCCCATTCGGGCGAGGTCAGCGCCAGATCGAACCGCGAGATCAGCCGCTCGCGCGCACGTTCGTCGGGAACGGCCTGGAGCACCGGGTCGTGGGCAAACAGGGGGTCGCCCGGAAAATACATCTGCGTGACGAGCCGCGAAGCGATCGAGTGTCCAAACAGCGAGAGGTGGATATGGCTCGGCCGCCAGGCATTGTGATGATTGCCCCAGGGATAGGCGCCCGGCTTGATCGAGGTGAACCGATAGCGGCTGTGGTCGTCGGTGACGAAACGGCCGCCGCCGAAGAAATTCGGGTCGATCGGCGCGTCGTGCTGGTCGCTTCTGTGGGTGTAGCGCCCGGCGGCGTTGGCCTGCCAGATCTCGACCAACGTATCGCGGACCGGCCGTCCCGCCTCGTCGAGCACCCGGCCGGTTACGACGATCCGTTCGCCGAGCGGCTCGCCGTTCCGGGCGCCGTTTTTTGTGAGGTCGTGGTCGAGCGGCCCGACGCGGTCGTGGCCGTAGACC
>JALZOC010000868.1 GCA_030857365.1 Acidobacteriota bacterium | reverse complement strand
CCGGAATGGGCGCCGGCGCGCTGTCGCCCTCGGGCATCCCCGCCAGCACTTCCCGGAACAGGCCCTCCGGCGAATCCTTGCGGCTTCGACGGCGTGGCTCCTTCCCACCCTTGTAGACGTGCTCGGCGTCGCAGGTGCTACAGCGTGTCTGCTGCACCTTCTCCTCGATCATCGCCACGACGGCGTGATTCGTGACGCGGCGCTCGCGCGGGCAGTAGTCGTCCAGAATGTCACCGAGACGCAGCCGGCGCTGCTCCATGTACTTGCTTCCCCCGAGGTTGGGCCTGAAATAAGAAAATCGGGGGTTAGGTCCCCGAGTCCTGCGTGAAGGGTTGGAAAATATCTGTCTGGTGCAGGTGCGCAAAGATTCTAGCAGAGCCTCTGCGCCCAGCGCAAGCATATGGCCGGGATCGGTCCCCGACGGCCCCGCTCCCACAATCGAAACGCCTCACCGCCCTGGGAGCGACGGCTATTTCGCGCCCTTTGCTGCCTGCGTATCGATCCACGCCAATGCGGCGTCGAGGGGGGCGTCCCTGCCGGCGAGGAGTGACTTCCGCGTCAGCGGGACGTCCTGGTCCGGGATGACGCCGCGGCCTTCGAGACGCGTGCCGTCCGCAGTGACGAAATCACCGGTCGCGTGGATGAACACGTCGCCGTTCGGGAGACGATCGAACTGGGACGGCAGCGCGGCTCCCATGGAGCGCTGGCCGAACACGCGGACGCGCTTGAGCGACTGCATCCCGCCGGTGAAGCACTCCGAGGCGCTGCCACTGAGGCCGTCCACGATGATCGCTACCGGGCCCCCGTAGACATCGACGCGCTCACCGGCGGCGCTGACGCGGCGCGGGTTGACGGTGAACTTCAATTCGTTGTCGCGCGTCTTCATCACGCCGAGCGGAATCGCATCGGGCACGAAGTGACCCGCGATCCCCATCATCATCGCGGCGAGGCCACCCGGGTTGCCGCGCAGGTCGACGACGATGCCGGCGGCGCCGCGGTGCTGGTCGATCGCTTCCTGGAAGGGCCGGTCGACGGACGCCATCCACACATTGAATCCGACGAACCCTGCCGTCCGGCCCGCCGGTGTGGTCCGCGTCTCGTTGTTCACGCGCACATACATGGTCGGCAGGTGGCCGACGGTCACGGGCTGGCCCTGTTCAGCGACGCGCGTGATCGACCTGGCGACCGTCGCGCCGGAGCCGTCTTCGAACGCGAGGTCGGCGGACGAACCGGACGGCCCATTGAGGCGCGCGTGGATCATGCGCCAGGCCTCGAGCGCCGCGACCCGGCCCTCCTCTTTGCCAACCGACTCGACGTCCTTGAGCGGCGCCAGCATGTCGGCCACAGGCTTGCCGCCGATGGACGTCAGGCGCCAACCCATGCGAACACCCGCGGCTGCCGCCGGGCCGTCTGCTTCAATGGTGCTGACGAGGACGTCACGGCCAACGAGCCGCACGTCGAAGCCCGGGGTTGATGCACCTGCCGGTGTCGTCCGGGCCGCCGCGCTATCCTCCGTGGCAGGGAGGATCGAGAAGTGCGACTGCCCGAGCCGCGCAAGCATGCTCCGAACCACCACCCGCAAATCTGCCGTCGTCGTCGCGGCCGCGGCTTTCGGCCTGAACTCGACTTTCGCGGCGTCCCAGTCCACGCCGTTGAACGTCTTGTCGAAGTGGGTGTCGCGGACGATCGTCCACACGGCGTCGAATGTCTCGAGGCCCTTTGGGACATCGGCCCTCAGACCGACAACCCCGAGGCACAGAGCTACGCCAACGATCAGCCCCCGACGCATGATCACTTGATGAGCGCCTTGATGGCGGCGGGCAACTCGAAGACCGCCGGGTCAACTTTGTCGTAGACCATCTCGGTGAACGTCATGATGATCTGGGCGCCTGAAGCGCTTTGCTTCAGGAGCGCTGGCTGCAGGATGTCGCCGAATTTCTTGTAGTCAGTGAGTACGCTGGTCGCGGTCACCGTCCCCATCGCGCTCTTCACATCGACAATCGAGCCCGCCTTGAGACCGGTTTCGGCGTCGTAGAACTCGGTGTCGACCGCCCCACCCTTCCGGGTCAACGCCAGCTTGAAGAC
>JALZOC010000867.1 GCA_030857365.1 Acidobacteriota bacterium | reverse complement strand
CGTCTGGGGCGTGGATCGCCTGCCGGTCTCCGGCTCCGACGAGGAGGTGCTCCGGGCTCACGGCCTGGACGCCGCCTCGCTGCGCGACCGGTTGCGGGCTTGATCCACCTCTTCTGGGACGTCGACGGCACGCTGCTGAGCACCGCGCGAGCAGGGGTGTTCGCACTGGAGGACGCGGCGCGCGAGGTCCTCGGCGGCGAGCTCGACCTGGCGACGATGCGCACGGCGGGGCTGACGGACGCGGAGATCGCGGTCGAGATCTGCCGCTCGTTCAGGGAGGAGGAGCGAGCCGGCGACTTCCTGCGCGCGTACGCGCGGCTGCTTCCGGAGGCGCTCGGCCGGCGCCAGGGCGAGGTGCTGCCCAACGTGCGTGCGAACCTCGAGGCGATGGACGCGCGCGACGACGTCGTCAACCTGCTGCTGACGGGCAACGTCCGCGAGGGCGCGGAGGCCAAGCTGCGCCACTACGGCCTGTGGGACTTCTTCGCCGACACGGGCGGCGCGTTCTGCGTGGAGGGCTCCGACCGGCCTTCGATCGCCCGCGCGGCGCGCGGGCTCGTCGAGGACGCCTATGTCCCGGACCACGTCTACGTGATCGGCGACACCCCCCACGACATCTCCTGTGGCAAGGCCATCGGGGCGCGCACGGTCGCCGTGGCGACCGGGCCGTCTTACTCGCTCATGGAGCTCAAGGAGTGCGAGCCGTGGCTGGCACTGGAGGCGCTGCCTGCGCCGACTGCGTTGAACGGCGCGCTGGGAATCCCCAACAACAGCTCTTAGACCCTTGTTCTCAGGACACGACCTTCCGGCCGGTCTTGCGCCGGCCGGCTTCGCGGTCGCGAGCGGCCGCCGCCCGGCGGGCAATCGGCCCAACAAGGACGTATTGCAGACGCTGGCCGCGCTCGGACCTCGGGCTCGCCGCCGTGGGTCGGACGGCGAGGCGCACGACCGCGTCGGCGAACACCGGTGAGGCAGCGACACCGAGGCCGTGCGGGCGCACGAAGCTCTCCACGAAGGTCCGTGCCGGCGCATGGGCGCCCCCCGCCGACCCCGCGGAGGCGGCGAGCTGAGCGAGGTGCTCCCCCCAGGTGCGGGCGATCTGCAGGAGGCCCCCGCCGACCTCGGCCAGGTAACGAAAATGCAGGGTGCCCTCCTGTGACTCCCAGTACTCCGGGACGAGCAGCGTGTGCACGGGGCGCCCGACGATGCCAGCCTCGATCATGGCGCTGGTGTTCAGTCCCACCACGGCCACGCTGTGAAAGATGGAATCGTAGAAATCCGCGCGCGCGGAATCGGCGAGCACCATCGCTCCCTCGCTGGGCCAGACGGCGACGTTGCCGAAGCCACTGAGGTCGACGCCGCGCCACTGCGCGCCGCGCTTCGGGTGGGGGCGCACGAGGACACCGATGTCGCGCAAGACGGCATCAGGATGTGCGCGCAGTTGCTCGAGCCACCTCCGGACGAACGCCGGCTCGCTGTTCTGCCCCTTGAACGGGCTGAAGCATGTGTAGAGCAAGTACGGACGCTGGGGATCCAGCCCCGCTCGCGCGCAGAACTCCTCACGCGGGCGAGCGGGCCACCCGAACCAATGGTCGAAGCACTGCGCGCCCGTTACCACAACTCGGGCCGCGTCGATCCCATGTAGCTGCGCGGCCTCGGTGCGCTGGGTTTCGTTCCAGACGGTAACCAGGTCGGGGACGGGGCGCAGCAGCGATTTCGACGAGAGGTTGTCCCAGCTCGCCACGAAAACCGCCGTGGGCAGGCCAAGCGCCTGCGCGGCCTTGAGGAAGTCGGGCTGGACCGTCCGCAGTCCTACGTACGGAGTGAACGCGACCACGTCGGGAGCGTGGCTGGCGAGGTATCTCCGCGCGACATCGCTGGGGGGCAGCAGTCTCTCCGCCGCCGGCACCAACGCCCGCAGCACCCTGCGAACGAACCGGATGCGACCCGGCCGGCTGTCGGCTAGGCGCTGGAACGGCGGCGGCACGCGTTCCTCAGCGCGAGCGCGGTAGCTGTCGTTGTACTGCGGCCCGGCGAACTGCAAGTAGTCGCGGCACGCGCGTAACGCCATGGCCAGGTGATGGACGTCAT
>JALZOC010000010.1:6045-16674 GCA_030857365.1 Acidobacteriota bacterium | reverse complement strand
AGAGGTGCGCTTCCTCGGGGACGTACCCGATCCGCGCTTTGTAGTGGAGCAGGCTCTCCTGGATGTCCACGCCCTCGAAGAAGACGCCGCCGCCCGGTTCAAAAACCGGAGCTTAGCGGCGTGACGGTGCTGCTGGAGAGCCGTCCTCCCATCACTCGAGTAGATGTTTCAGCTGCCACTCGGGGTCCTCCGTGAGCGCTCGATACTCTTCGAGCGTGATGGACCTGTTGGCATACTGGCAGGACAGGACGAACAGCCCACTGTTCTCATTCCAGTCGGCACGGACGACTCGCGCCGGAAGCGCTCTTCCCGAGCTCGTGGTCAAGTCCAGCATCTCTTCCGCTTTGGGCAGCGCGGGCAGCTCGATGACCTTCCGGAACCTGACGGAGCTGTGGTCGATCGGGTAGCCGTTCTCGTCCAGTGCCCGGACTTTCATGTTCGGGACTCTCAGGCGCACTTCCACTTGCTTTGCCATCTCTGCCTTCAATATACCGCGCGATGCCGCCGCTCGCGACGGGCATTCGGGCCCGGCAGTTCGTGCCCGATCCCTACCGGCCGAACCGTGGATTGACGATGCTGCTGAAGATTGAGCCGAAGGTGTAGGTCAGACTCACGCGGAACCCGTATTCGTAGCCGCTCTGCAGACGCCGCAGCCTCAGCAGCACCTCTTCCTCCGTCGCGCCGCGCAGCGGCAGGAAGAGCTGATCACGGATACGCGAGGCGTCCAGGGCGCCACCGACTGACAGACCCCTGGCGACGCGGATCGAGACCTGCCCCTCGGACTCGAGCCGGTTCCTGGCCAGGTCATGCAGGTACTGCGACCATTCGGTGCGGGCTTCGATCGAGCCCCAGCGCTCGCGCTGTTCGTATGTGAGCGAAATCTCGTGGCCCGGGAGGGTTTCCCCGGTCTTCCCGAAGAGGGTCTGTTCGTAGTACCTCAGGCGCTGGAGGCCCAAGGCGTACTTCGCGCGGAGCTGACGCCGTGTGTACATGGAGTAGGGGAACACGTTGAACTCGACCGCGGGAGCGACCGCGAGGGCCAGCTGGAGGTTGTCGAACGTCGAGGATTGAATTTCCGCTTCCCCGCCGACGGACCAGTGGTCGGTCACGGCTTTCACGATCAGCACCTCGAAGTCGCGCTCACGCCGCTGCACCTTGACGGGATCCTCTTCATCCAGATCGAATTCTTGTGTCTCGTGATCCGCTTCGACTCCGAACGTGATCTTCCAGTTCGGCGTGATCCGCGAGGCGCCGATGTCCAGACCAAGAAATCGCTGGCGGCTGGATTCTTCCCCGTCGAAAGACGCGGACCCCCTGAGGCTGAAGACCCAGGCGTTCCATCGGTCGGCGGTCGGGCGCGTGCGTGCGCCGTCGGCGCCGGTGCCGGCCGTGACCGTCAGCTCCGGCGGCACCGTCGTGCGCGTGATGTAGCGGAGCAGGCCCACGCGGAGAGACGTCGCCAGCTGCCGACGGACGGTGTCCTCCGGGTCGGATGTCGTCGTAATCGTCCTCAGCGTCTGATCGAACCCTTCGAACAGCGGCGGCAGCCCGATGAAGGCGAGGGTGTACTCGCGTCCGCCGCCGCCCGTTTCCGCCGACGTGACGAGCACGTGCACGTTGGCCTGGGTCCGATCCCTCACATAATCGACCAGCGCCACCTCGGTCCGCAGAAAATCCGCGAAACAGCGGGCGCAATCCAGGAACACCTTGATGAGCGTCGAGGCTGCTGTATCGGGCGCCGATGGCGCGGACTGCGTGGGGGCGGTCTGTGCACCCGCACCGGGCGGAAGGATCAG
This sequence comes from Acidobacteriota bacterium, assembly GCA_030857365.1. Classification (GTDB taxonomy): domain Bacteria; phylum Acidobacteriota; class Vicinamibacteria; order Vicinamibacterales; family 2-12-FULL-66-21; genus JALZOC01. The sequence goes on along the minus strand of JALZOC010000010.1, from coordinate 14,878 downwards.
GAGCGCGACGACGAACAGCATGGCGGTTGCGTGTGGAAGCATTGGGCTCGAGGTGAAAGACGCCGACGGGCGCTCGGGCGCTTACGGGAGACGGGTGCGTGGAAGCGCGCACGGCGGTTGCGAAACTGCGGCGCTGGTCAGTCTATACTGCGTCGGGCGCGAACAGATGGACCCCAGCACATGAGCACACACATCACGCGACAGTTCCCCATCCTTCTGGGGATTGCGGGCGCGCTCGTCGTCGCAGCGTCTGTCACCTTCGCGCAAGGCCCCGCGGTTCCGGCAGGCGGATCGAGGGAGTGGCCGACCTACGGCCACGATCCCGGCGGCATGCGCTTTTCACCGCTCGCGCAGATCACTCCCGCCAACGTCGGAGAGCTCCAGGTGGCGTGGGTGTACCACATGAAGCCGGACACCCTCCCGGCTCCGGCCGCGGCCGACGGCAGCACGCCGTCCGGTAATCGGGGAGGCCAGGGCGAGGGGGCGCAGTCCGGGGCGGGGCGGGGGCGAGGCCGCTCGGGACTCAGGAGCGGGCAGACGACGCCGCTGGTCGTGAACGGCGTGATGTACGTGACGACTCCTTACGGGCGCGTGGCGGCGCTGGATCCGATCACGGGCAAGGAAATGTGGGTCCATCAGCTCGCCTCGGGGCAGCCTTCCATCCGCGGCGTCGAATACTGGCCGGGCGACGCACGGACACCCGCGCAGATTGTGTTCGGCACGAGCGACGCAAAGCTCCTCTCGCTCGATGCAAAGACCGGGAGACCGAATGATGCGTTCGGCGACAAGGGCAGCGTCGACCTGAACACCCCGGAGATCCTGCAGGGGCTTCCGGGCAGCAACGCGCTCAGCTCGCCGCCCGTCATCTACAGAAACCTCGTCATCACCGGCGGCAAGACCCAGGAAGGGCCGGCGAGGGGACCCGCCGGAGACGTGCGCGCGTGGGACATGCACACGGGCAAGCTCGCGTGGACGTTCCGGTCGGTCCCGCGCGCGGGGGACAAGTACAACGAGACGTGGGCGGGCGACAGCTGGAGGAATCGTTCCGGCGTCAATGTCTGGGGGTTCATGACCGTCGACGTCGAGCGCGGCATCGTGTACATGCCGTTCGGGGCCCCCGCTGTCGATCGCTACGGCGGGGACCGGCCAGGCGACAACCTCTTCAGCTCCAGCATCGTCGCGGCGGACGCGGGCACGGGGAAGTATCTGTGGCACTTCCAGGTGGTTCATCACGACATCTGGGATGCAGACCTGGAAGGTGCGCCGGTCCTCATGGACGTGCAGCAGGGGGGGCGGACGATTCCCGCCGTCGCGGTCATCGGGAAAGTCGGGCTCGTCTTTGTTTTCGATCGTGTGACGGGAAAGCCGCTCTTCGGCGTCGAAGAGCGGGCGGTGCCCCAGAGCGAAGTGCCGCTGGAACGGACCTCTCCCACGCAGCCCTTCCCGATCAAGCCGGCCCCGCTGTCCAGAATGACGATGTCGCTCGAGGATATCGCGACCGTCACGCCTGAACTGGAGGCGGCCTGCCGGAAGCTGGTCGAGGGGGTGCAGCTGGGTGGCCCGTACCTCCCCGTCGGATACAACCGGCTGCGCGTGCAGTTCCCCGGCAATCATGGCGGCGTGAACTGGGGCGGAACGTCCTTCAATCCGCAGCTCGGGTACCTCTTCGTCAATACGAACAACCTGGGGCAGCTGCAGGGTTTCAAGGATCGCGGCGCCACGCCGGGTCCGGCCGCGCCCGGCGGGCAGGGGAACGCGAGTCGCGATCCGAACTCCCCGTACGAGGACGTCGCCGGCGGCGGACGCTTCAAGGATGTCGCGTCGAACATGATGTGCCAGCAGCCTCCGTGGGGGCAGTTGACGGCTGTGGATGTCAATACGGGCGAGTTCGCGTGGCGGGTGACGCTCGGCGTCACCGACAGCCTGCCGCCGGACAAGCGGAATACCGGGCGCCCGGGCAACGGTGGCCCCATCGCGACCGCGGGGGGGCTGGTGTTCATCGGCGCGACGGACGACAGCCGCTTCCGCGCCTTCGATGCGCGAACCGGCAGGGAACTGTGGACCGTGAAGCTGGGAGGCGCCGCGCACGCGACGCCAAGCACGTACGAAGGGAAGGATGGCCGGCAATACGTGGTGATCACGTCGACTGGCGGCGGTCTGCTCGACGCGCCGCTGACCGACGACAGCATCACGGCATTCGCGCTTCCCGGACCCAAATAGTGCGGCCGTCGGATCGGGGCGGCTGCACGGCCGCGACTGCGTGTACTTGACTGTGTAGGTGACGACTCAACCGATGCACCGCGCAAGTACTCGGCCGTTTGTAATGTGACGCAGCAGCCAGGCGTTTCCCAGAAAACCCAATATTTCGGCCGCGGACCCTAAGGCGACGACCCTTGATGCGGACGGATTCAAGTCGACGTCGGCCGGAGTCGCCATCCCGGTATGCTTTGCAGCGCGCGTTGCCGTAGGGTATTGCGCACGGTGACTCACGGCCGCGCGCGGGGCAGGGCCCGTTGGCCGTCGCCAGTGACTGCTGCAGGAACGGTTCGCAGGCGCTGACGAGCCCCGACACCGAAGAGGGATCGCCAGCCTGGCGGCCATGGATCGATCATGATCGATGCAACACGCCTGCGAGTGCGCCACCCGGCGCAAGAGAGATCTGCGCAACCGGCTTGTTGCATACTGTGTCGGGGAGAGCCCCGCGCGCGTCTGGCGAGACAGGCGTCGAATACCCCTGACTTCCTCGAGGAGCACACATGGCGAAAGAACTGCGATGCGGCGAACTGGTACCTGGTTGCGCGAAAGTGATTCGAGGGACGGACGAAGCCGACGTCCTCGGTCAGGCGGCCGAGCACGCCACCAAGGACCACAACATGACGGTGACGCCTGAGCTGGCGGAAAAGGTCAGAAAAGCAATCCGGGAAGCCTGAGCTGCCACGGGGCTCGACGGTGGGTGTGTCGGGGCCGCGTCCAACTCAGCGCGTCGCGTGTGCCGCATCCAGTGGCGGCTGGGCGCACAGCGCGCCGAACGTGAACCCGCGGCTCCGAAGCTGCGGAACCAGCAGCCGGACTGTTTCCGCCGCATGCCGCCGATCGGCCCGCGGGTTCACGTGATGGCCGTCGTGAATCACCACCACGTCCCCGGCGGAAGCCTTGCGGGCCAGTCGAGCCGCGACGCGGTCGGCGCGAGGCCGCTGCCACCAGTGCCAGTCCCACAGGCCCCAGCTCCAGCCGGCCAGCCTGTACCCGGCCCTGTCCAGCCCCTCGTACATCGATGCGCTGCGCCAGCCCGCATGGGGCCGGAACAGCCGGCACGGCTCACGGCCGGTGATGGCGTCGATGCGTGCGGCCGCCCGCCGGAGCCTCTCCGCCAGCGCATCCGGCGGCATCACCATCAAGCGCCGGGTCCCGCTGTGGAGCCCGATGGCGTGCCCCTCATCCCCCATGCGCCTGACCAGGGGCGCTGTCTCGGGCGTGATGTGTTCGTCGAGCAGGAAGAACGTCGCCGCGGCGCCGGTCTCGCGGAGCGCGTCGAGCAGCGGTGCCGTCCACTCAGGATTCGGTCCATCGTCGAACGTCAGGTACAGAGCAGGCGGCATGCCGGCCTGCGGCTCGACGCGCCAGACCGATCCGGTCGGCCGGAATGCCTCGAGCAGAAACGGAAACGGTGCGGTGTGAGCCAGGGCCGCCACACCAAACAGCAGCGCCAGTACTGCGGCCATGGATCGATCGTAATCCGATTTACCTGGATGGTGCCGGAGGTGGGGGTCGAACCCACACGACCTGTAAAGGTCACGGGATTTTGAGTCCCGCGCGTCTGCCAGTTTCACCACTCCGGCGGCGAGGCGAGTACGACTAGTTTACGACAGTTGGGCACGCCGGCGGGCGCCGCACAGGGGAGAATTTGCTGCGCGCCCGTGGTGATGAACGTTACCGCAGGAGGCAGCAGGCGTACAATGCCAATTCAAAGACGACTTCCCTCGGATGTGGACTCCCTATGACTGACGTGCGCCTGATGACCCTGGATCCCGGGCACTTCCATGCCGCGCTGGTGCACGGCGAGATGTATCCGGGTGTCGTTCCGCGCGTCGACATCTTTGCCCCGCTCGGCCCCGACCTCTTTGCCCACCTTCATCGGCTCGCGGGATTCAATGGCCGCGCCGCGCGTCCCACTGCGTGGGAATGCGAGGTCCACACCGGCCCGGGCTTCGTCGAACGCATGCTTCGCGAGCGTCCGGGCAACGTGGTCGTGCTCTCAGGACGCAACCGCGACAAGATCGATCACATCCGTGCGGCCGTGGGTGCCGGCCTCCACGTGCTTGCGGACAAGCCCTGGGTGCTCCGATCGGAGGACCTGCCGAAGCTCGAGGCCGCACTCTCCGAAGCGGACGCCCGCGGGATCGTCGCCTACGACATGATGACCGAGCGGTACGAAGCGACGCACAGGCTCCAGCGCGAGCTCGTGAACGACGAACCGATCTTCGGGCAGATGCTCTCCGGCAGTCCTGACGCGCCCGGCGTCTACATGGAGAGCGTGCACTACCTGAAGAAGATCGTGGCCGGCGTCCCGAACATCCGGCCGCCCTGGTTTTTCAACACCGCCGATCAGGGAGAGGGGCTGAACGATGTCGGGACGCACCTCGTCGACCTCGTGCATTGGACGCTCTTTCCCGACGAGGCCATCGACGCCCCCTCGGACGTCCAGATGATCGACGCACACCGGTGGCCGACCTGGATCTCCGAAGCGGACTTCCGCAGCGTCACGAACTCCCGCGGGTTTCCCGAGGAGCTGAGGGGCTCGGTCGTCGACGGACGGCTCGAGTACTACTGCAACACGCTCGTCTCGTATGCGGTTCGCGGCATCCATGTGAAGCTCAACGTCGCGTGGGACTGGGAACCCGTGGATGCCCCCGGCGACACGCACTTCGCCTCGTACCAGGGAAGCCGCTCGCGGATAGAGGTCCGGCAGACGCATGCCGATGCCTTCCGCCCCGAGCTGTACGTCGTTGCGCGGGATGCCGGCTTGAAGCCGCAGGTGCTCGCGGCGGTGGAGGCGAAGGTCGCGGCTCTCCAGCCCTCCCACCCGGGAATCGCGGTGGAAGATCGGGGTCCCGAAATCCGCATTTCGATCCCCGACGCGCTCAGGGTCGGTCACGAGGCCCACTTCGGACAGGTGACGACGGCCTTCCTTGGATATCTTCGGGACCGCGCGGCGCTCCCCGCCTGGGAGCGCCCGAACATGCTCGCGAAGTACTACGTGACGACGCGGGGCACGGAGATGAGCCGCCGGCGGGCACCGCTGGCCGCGCCGCGCCTCGCGCCGAGGTGACAGGAACTACTCCGCAGCCAGCTTCGGCAAATCGCTGCTCCAGCTCGTGTACTCGAACTGCCAGCTCCCGCCGGTATTGCGCAGGACGAAGAGGAACTTGCCGCGATCGCGCGCGCTTCCGACGTTCATCGTGTAGCTGCCCGACTCGTACGCGATCGGTCCGTGCCCCCCGACGTCGACGGGATCGAGCCTCAGCTCGCTGACCCGGGCCACGAGGTCCGTGTAGAAGGACGTCAGCGGCTCCCGGCCGCGCAGCAGCGGAGCGTTCGGCGGCATGAAGACCGAGTTGTCCGCATAGAGCGCGAGAATCTGCTCGACGTTCTTCGCGTTGATCGCGGCGGCGAGGTCCGCCGTGTTCTTTCGGATGGCCTCCGCGTCCGGTCTTCCGAATTCCTGTCCCGCCGGCGCGCCGCACGCCGCCACCCCGAGGGTCAGCGCCAGCGCGGTAGCTCTCATCACGATGCGCATCTTCATCCTCCCACGTGTCCGGACACGCCGATATTCTTTCACGTGCGCCCCGCTGTCAACGCAGGAAACGCAGGATGGCGTTGAGTTTCGACGGTACTGTCTTTATAATCGCCGCGACCGTGAGCAAACTGAACGTCGTCGTTCTCTACGATCGGTGGGAGGACCCCGAGACGGCGGAAGCGCCGTCTGGCGAGAAGGCCCCCATCACGCGAACTCTCGACAAGAAGGAAGTGGAGGACGAAGTCGCCGAGACGCTCGGGAAGCTTGGACACGAGGCGGCACTCCACGTCCTGGACGGATCGATCAGGAGCCTGCATGCGCTCGCGAAGATGGAGTGCGATCTGGTCTTCAACCTCTCGGAATCATTCGGGGGGAACGACACGGCCGACTACTGCATTGCCGCGTACCTGGAACTCGTCGGCAAGCGCATCACCGGATCCGGCTCGCACGGCCTCCTGTATGGACAGGACAAGGCCGTTGCCAAGAAGATTCTCGAATTCCACGGCATCCAGACCCCTGTCTTCGCCCGTTCGTTCCGCGGCCGCCTCGACTTCTCTCACGATCTCGAGTTTCCCGTCATCGTCAAACCGGCGCGCGAGGACGGGTCGATCGGGATCGAGTTCAACGCCGTCGTGTCGTCGATCCGCGAGCTGATGGAGCGAATCGACTGGCTGCACGCCAATTTCGATTCCCCGGTGCTCATCGAGGAGTACGTCGACGGCCGGGAAATGTACGTCGGCGTCATCGGGAACGACAACCCGACCGCCCTGCCCGTGATAGAGCTCGATCTCTCGAAGTTACCCGAAGGCCGCCCGCGCATCGCCGGCGCGGAAGTGAAGTGGGGGATCGGCACGCGGGCGTATCGGGATACGAAGTCGGCCGTTGCCGAGGATCTGCCGGAGGAAACCGGCGCGCTGCTCCAGCAGACGGCGGTGGCGGTGTTCCAGGCGCTCGAACTTCGAGACTACGCCCGCATCGACATGCGCCTCAGGCCGGACGGCCGGGTGGCGGTCATCGAGGCGAATCCGAATCCCTGGCTGGCCTCGAAGGCGGAATTCGCCATGGCGGCGCGCAAGTCGGGCCGCAACTACACGCAGCTGATCGAAGAAATCGTGGACCTGGCGCTGGCCCGGTACGGCGGCGTCAGCTAGAAATGGGGACACTCACCTTTACGGTAAGTACCTGACTTCTTAAGTACCCAAACATCAAGCACTTAGCGTAAAGGTGAGTGTCCCCATTATTTGATGCGCCAGAGATACAGCGTCACCTCGTCCCCCCGCGCGCTGACGAACTGCTCGACCCCGTCGGCCGGCCACGAACGGCCCATACTGAACGCGTGCGAGACAATCCGAGCACCCGGCCGCAACTGCCGCGCGAGCAGCGGGCGGAGCTGTTCGTTCGACGATGAGAGGAGATAGAGGGTGACGACCGTGGCGGCCGAGACGTCGGCCGTGAGGATGTCCTGCACCCGGAACTCCACGCGGTCCTCCACGCCGGCGGCCCTGGCATTCGCCTTCGACAGTTCGACGAGCCTCGGATCGATGTCGAGGCCCACGCCGCGGGCGCCATATTTGACGGCTGCCGCGATCGGAATGTGGCCATCGCCGCTCCCCAGATCGTAAACAACGTCGTCCGGCGTGAGCTTGGCGAACGCGAGCATCCGATCGACGACGTCCTCGGGACTCGGAATGAAGGGCGCGAGGGTCGGTGGCTGCGGGGCGGGAGCCCAGCTGAGCATTAAAACGAGGCAGATCGCGCCACTGATTCTGATCACTTGACGCGCATGATACCCCGCGAGTCCTGACCCGTGCCCGCACGCGTGCAATCACTTGGTCATTCAGCCGCAAATCCTTTCGGCAATGGCGCTTACGCGGTGCGGCCGGGTCGCCGCCGCATGGCGGAACAGCAGCGCGCGGGGCCGGGAGGGTGACCCAGCCAAGGCGGGAAAGGTGCAGAAACAGGCGCTTTTAATGGGTTTTCCGTTGCCCTGCGGTGAGGGTTCCTTTATACTGAAGGGACTGCTTCGCGCTCGCACCACCCGGCGTACTCACCTTTCTTAGTTGGGGGACACGTGACATTTCAGGTCGGTGACAAGGTCATTTACCCAAACCACGGACTGGGCGTGGTTCAAGGTATCGAAATCAAGACCATCCTTGGAACGACATGCGGGTTTTACCACCTGCGGATGGTGGCGAATGAAACCACCGTGCTCGTGCCCGTGGACAACGTGGACGGCGTCGGCCTCCGGCGCGCCATCAACGACGAGGAGATCGAGCGGCTGTTCTCGCTCCTCGGCGACGGCAAGATCGACAGTCACCAGAACTGGAAGGGGCGCTTCAAGGACAATTCGGACCGGATGCGCACCGGATCGATCTACGACGTGGTCGAAGTGCTGAAGAGCCTCACGTTCCTCGCGCGCTCGAAGAACCTGTCGTTCCGCGAGAAGCGCATGCTCGACCGCGCGAAGTTCCTTGTCGTCTCGGAAATCTCGGAGGTCTCCCACGAGATCACGGCCGCGATCGAAGAGAAAGTGGATCGCGCGCTCGACCGCTGCTTCACGACCAAGAACCGATCGATCGCACGCGCGAAAGCGGCCAAGGCGACGGCCACGACCCGCGTGTCGGCCCGCCGGACGGCAAAAGCGTCGTAGCCGCCGGCTCACATCTCGCGAGGACAAGGGACGGGATCTTTTTCGACACCGAAAGAGCCCGTCCCTTTTCTCTTTGATGCTTGTCGCCATCCGGTCAGCCGCCACCTACGTCGCCGTCGCGCTCTACGTCCTCCTTATCGGTCCCCCCTTCGTGCTCATCGCGCTGCTCTTCGGCCGCAAGGCGCTGCTGTACAGCGTCGCGCTCGTGGGCGTCCGGATCGGCATGTTCCTGAGCGGCATCACGATTCGCGTCGAGGGAGGCGAACACATTCAGCGTGAGCGCGCGGCGGTGTACGCGGTCAATCACGCGAGCAACGTCGAGCCGCCGCTCCTCTTTGCCGTCCTGCACGAACTGTTTCCCCGGCTCCGGATCGTGTACAAGGCCG
>JALZOC010000010.1:0-6035 GCA_030857365.1 Acidobacteriota bacterium | reverse complement strand
GCCGAGCTGCGCTCGTTGCCGGTCCTCGTGCAGGCGTTCGACCTCGCGGGGTTCGTCCCCCTGCAGCGCGGCAATCCGGAGCAGAGCCTGCCGGCCATCGAGCGAGCGGCCCAGGCGCTCCAGGACGGGAATTCTTTCCTGATCTTTCCCGAGGGGACGCGAAGCCGGACGGGCGAACTGCTCCCCTTCAAGAAAGGGGGGTTCGTCCTGGCCATCAAAGGGCAGGCCCCGGTGGTGCCGGTCGCCATCACGGGCGCGCGGCTCGCGATGCGGAAAGGGAGCCTTGTGATCAACCCCGTGCAGGTCCGAGTCACGCTCGGCGAGCCCGTGGAAACGGCAGGGCTTACCCTGGAGGACCGGGACCAACTCACCGCGAAGATCCGGCAGCGCATCCAGGCGCTGCTCGACCCGGAAAGCCCCGCGCCCGCCGCGGGCGGCTGACCGCTTCGGAGGCTCATCGCGTCCGCCGCGGCTTTGTGATACATCAGAGAGGTGGATGTCCTCACGGCGCTTGGCCGGACGGTCGGATTCTCGTTCGCGGCGGGAATCAACCTGTACGCGACGGTCGCCATTCTCGGCCTGGCGAGCCGCTTCGACTGGGTCGCACTGCCGTCGCAATTCCGCCTGTTCGACAACGACATCGTCATCGCGGCCGCGCTCGTGCTCTACGTGGTCGAATTCGTCGCCGACAAGATCCCCTGGGTCGACTCGATCTGGGACGTCGTGCACACCGCGATCCGCCCGGTGGGGGGCGCGTTCATCGCCGTGACGACGCTTGGGGACGCCAGCCCCACCGTGCAGGGCCTCGTCGCGCTGCTCGGAGGGACGCTTGCGGCCGGCTCCCACTTCACGAAGGCGGGAACGCGCGCCGTCGCGAACGCCAGCCCCGAGCCGTTCTCCAACTGGATTTTGAGCATCACCGAAGACATCTTCGTCGTCGGCCTCGGCATGCTCGCGCTCAATTACCCCCTCGTGGCCGCCGCTGTCGTGGCGATTTGCCTCGTCCTGATGGTCGTGTTCGCCACCTGGATCGTCCGCGCCGTGCGCCGCCGCTGGAGTGGAAGACACGCTGACGTTGGAAGTCTGAAGGTCGAAGGCGGAAACCGAGCCTGAAGGTTTCGAACTCATCCCCCCGTCGAGAACGTCAGAGCCCACGGCTTCAGCGGCTGGCCGTCAATCGCGGCAATTCCCTCGCCCAGTTCGATCGTGACGGTCTGAAAACGCTCGAGCGGTTCCTTGAACCGAATCTCCAGTGAACGCGTGCCGTCGTCATAGGTGGTGGTGGTGGCGGCCGCTGGAGGCGCGGCGGGCGCGTTCGGCCCCGAATAGCGGATGTGGACGCGGTTCTCGAACGTGCGCGCTCGCATGTCGCGCGAGAACTGAATCCGCACCCGGCCGATCACCGGAAAGTCGGTCTCGTCGGCGAGCGGCGCACTGAAGATCACCGCGGGCGGCGGCTCCGCGGGCGCCACGGGAACCGCAACCTCCACTGGCGCGTCCGCGGGAGCGGTCGTCAGGCGAACGGATTCGCCGGCGATCCACAGCGCCCCACCCTCGCGGTTCACGGTGCCGGTCACTTCGAGCCACCGTCCGGTGTCCACCCGCGCGCCGGGATCCAGATCGAAGTCCTTCCCTTTCGGCCGCAATCCGGTGACCCAGATCGCCGCATCGGCCGACTGCAGCACGAAATCCCATTTGCTCTTCCCGAGTCCCTGCGGCAGATCGCCGTACAGGTTCCTGCCCTTGAACCGTCCGACCACGGTGACGGAGCGATTATCGAACGGCTGCGGAGTGAGGACGATCGCGCGGACCGTGGACGTCGAAGGGGCGGGCCCGGCGACGAATGTTGCCCCGAGGATGACGAACACCTGGTCGCGCCCCGGCCAGCGGCCGTTGTTCGCGGCCTCGATAATGGGCCGGAAGTCGTGCGACGAGAAACGCTCGTCCCCTTCCTGCATTCTGCCGAGATCGAAGAACTCACCGCGGATCTCTCCTTCCGTTCCGGCGGGCGGCTCTCTCCAGAGCACGTATATCGGCCTGGCCGTGGCCTCCAGCTCTGTCAGGCGGTCGGTCTGCCGGAGCGGATGGCGAACCACGATCCGCTTGCCGTGGAAGAAGACGGCGTTCCCCGCCAGCACGTCTGCCGTCGTGGCGATCCGTTCGGGCACCTGAGCGATGGCCACCGCAGCCGCCAGCAGCAATGCGGCGACACTCTGGCGCGCGCTACGCAATTTTCTTCCGGCCGGCGCGCGCCAGCACCACGGCGAGCGCGAGGAACAGGAGCCCTCCCGCCAATGTGCCGACGGGACCCTCGTGCAGGAAGGGAATCAGTCCCAGGGTGTCGCCGTCCGCCTCGCCGACGACCTCGAAGCCGTAGAGCGTCGCATACAAAATTCCGGCGAGGGAGCCGCCGGCAATCAGCCCGGAGCTGAAGAGCGTTCCGGAGCTGATCTCCGATTCTTCCGGTCGTCCGGTCTTCCTTTCCACATACCAGCGAACGACCCCTCCGGCGAAGATTGGCGCCGTGGTGGCGATCGGGAGATAGGACCCGACCGCGAAGGAGAGTGAGCGAATGCCGCAGAGCTCGAGCGTGATGGAAATGAACACGCCGACCAGCACGAGCCCCCACGGCAGGTTCTGGCTGAGCAGCCCCTTGATGATCGTCGCCATCAGTGTTGCCTGCGGCGCGGGCAGGGACGTGGAGCCAATCACCATGGTCTGGTGCAGGGCCAGCGTCGTCACGCCGATGACGAACGACGCGGTGACGACGCCGATGATGAGGCCGACCTGCTGGCGCACGGGCGTTGCGCCGACCAGGTACCCGGTCTTCAGATCCTGCGAGGTCGCCCCGGCGATCGACGCCGCGATACAGACGACCGCGCCGACGCCAAGCGCGATGGGGGCATACACGTCGCCCAGCCAGCCCGCCGCGACGAAGATCGAGCAGGTCATGATGAGCGTGGCGATCGTCATGCCGGAGATGGGGTTCGACGAGTTCCCTATCAGTCCCGTGATGCGCGACGACACCGTGACGAAGAAGAAGCTGAAGATCACGATGAGGACCGCCGCCACGAAGTTCCACTGCATCGGCATGCCGGGCGTCACGGCCAGGAACAGCGTAATCAGCAACGAGCCGACCAGGACGACGACGATCGGCATGTCGCGCTCGGTGCGCAGCCTGCCGCCGGGGCCCGCCGCCGCGCCGAAGTCGCGAACGCCCTCGCGGAACGACGAGATGATGGTCGGCAGGGTGCGGCCGAGCGTGATGAGCCCCGCGGCAAGCACCGCTCCGGCGCCGGTGTAGCGGATGTAGGCGCTCCAGAGCTGCTGCGCCGTCATCTGATCGATCCTGAGGCCGCTGGCCGGCACGGGCGGGAAGGGCACCGTCATGTAGTTGCCGAGGATCGTGAGCAGCGGCAGCAGCACCAGCCAGGAGAGCACGCCGCCCGCGAACATCACGCCCGCGATCCGGGGTCCGATCACGTAGCCGACGCCCATGTACTCAGGCGACAGATCCAGGTTCAGCGTCGCGTTGGGAAACACTCCGGTCCGCGGGACCGTGTAGCCGATCCCCGTCCGGAAGATCTGCACGATCCAGGACAGTGACTTCCAGATCGCGCCGGTCGCCAGCCCCATGAACACCGTGCGCGCCAGGGCGCCGCCGCGCTCTCCCGCGACGAGGACGTCGGCGCACGCGGTGCCCTCCGGATAGGGCAGCGCGCCGTGTTCCTTCACGATGAGCGCCTGGCGGAGGGGCACCATCATGAGCACCCCCAGGATCCCTCCGGCAATCGCCAGCAGGGTGATCTGGGAGTAGTTGAAGTACACCGGTCCGTACGGCAGCAGGAAGATCAGCGCCGGGATGGTGAACACGACGCCAGCGGCGAGTGATTCGCCGGCCGACCCGATCGTCTGCACGATGTTGTTCTCGAGGATCGTGGAGCCGCCGAGCCGCTTCAGCACGGCGATCGCGAGCACGGCGATCGGAATCGACGCACTGACTGTCAGCCCGGCCCGGAGGCCGAGATACACGGTCGAAATGCCGAAGATCAGGCCGAAGACCACCCCGAGCAGCACCGCCTTCGCGGTGAACTCGGCCGGGGACTGGGACGCCGGCACGTAGGGCTTGAAGGCGCCGGAGGTGGTCACATCCGGAGCGGCAGTATTCGCAGGGTGAGCCATATGCGCCGATATTGCCACAAAACAGTCATCAGCTTTCAGTCCTCAGCTATCGGCCAGCGCCCCAGGGCCCGTGCGAGCCAACACGAGCTGAAAGCTGACAGCTGAGAGCTACTCAGTATCCCGCTTGCTTGTCGACGACGTTGCGGAGTGGCTGGCCCGCTTCGAAGCGGCGGAGGTTGTCCGCGAAGAGGTCGATGACGGCGTCCCAATGATCCGGCCGGAATCCTGCCATGTGCGGCGTCACGAGCACGCCGGGAAGCGACCAGAGCGGACTCTCGGACGGGAGCGGCTCCTGCGCGAAGACATCCAGTGCGGCGGCCCCGATTGTCCGGGTCGCGTCCGGCGCCGTCAGTGCGGCAACCAGGGCCTCTTCGTCCACGAGTTTTCCGCGGCTGACGTTCACGAGCACGGCGTCCCGCCGCATGGCCGCGAGCTCGCGCGCGCCAATCAGGCCGTGCGTCTCGCGCGTTTGAGGCGCCGCGAGCACCACGACGTCGGCATGCGGAAGCAGATCGAGCAGTTCGTCAGGTTCGGCGGTGCACTCGACGCCTGGCGGGTTGGTTTCGGAGCGGCTCCGACGAATGCCGGTCACGTGCGCGCCAAGCGCGTGCAGAAGGCGCGCCGCTGCGGCCCCGATGGACCCGAGGCCGACGATCAGGACCCCGGCGCCCGCGAGAGTGCGGATCTGCGGACCGGCGAGTATTTCGTCCTGCGCCCACCGGCGCTCGACCTGCGCAGTGAACGCCAGCGGGAGCTTCCGGAACAGCACGAGCGTGACGCCCACGATGTGTTCGGCGATGGTACCGGCGCTGATCCCGCGCGAGTTGGTCAGGAGAACCGCCGATTGCACCATCGCGGGGAACAGCATGCCGCCGATGCCAGCCGCGGGACTGTGTACCCACCGCAGGCTCCGCGCCGCCTGCACGTGTGCCGGCCGCAGTTCGGCCATGAACGCCACGTCGGCGCTCGGAATCACGCGAAGCGCCTCTTCATCCGACAGCGCGTGCAGGAACGTGTGCCGCGGGAAGTCGCGCAGGAGTCTCGATACGTGCGCCTCCGGGATGTTCCACGCGGGAACGGGGCTGTAGACGCCCACGAGAATCGTGAGCCGGGGGGTCACGCGCGGTAATCGCTGCGGCCGCCGCGTTTCTCGACCAGCCGGATCTCGCCGATCACCATCGCCTTGTCGACGGCCTTGATCATGTCGTAGATGGTGAGGGCCGCGACCGCGACGGCATGGAGCGCCTCCATCTCGACGCCCGTCTGCGCCGTGGTCCGGACGCGCGCCAGGATGTCGTAGCCGTCCCGCAGCGGCCGAAGCTCGACGTCCACGTGCGACAGGGGCAGGGGATGGCAGAGGGGGATCACGTCGGATGTTCGTTTCGCCGCCATGATGCCTGCCAGCCGGGCGGTCTGCAGCGGGTCCCCCTTCTTGACCGTGCCGGTCCGGATCTGTCGGAGGGCCAGCCGAGACATGGTGATCCGTCCGCGCGCCACCGCCTCGCGAGTGGTGATGGCCTTGTCACTCACGTCCACCATCCGGATGGTCCCGCTGGCGTCGACGTGGGACAAGCGGAGGTTCGGGGAACCCGTAACCGTTCTCTTATTCATCTCCATGCCCCTGGGCGAGAAAGAACGAGAGGCTTTCGAGCGACACGGTGAGATCCACGCTCTTGAGCTTCACGTCCGCGGGCACCTTCAGGGTGCCGGGGGAGAAATTCAGAACGGCTTTGACCCCGGCGCCGACAACGGTGTTGACGACGGACTGCGCCGATTCGGCGGGGACGGCAATCGCCGCGATGCGGATGTGCTCGTGGCGGACGATCCGTCGGAAGTCCCGGATGTCGTGGATG
>JALZOC010000866.1 GCA_030857365.1 Acidobacteriota bacterium | reverse complement strand
CATGGGCCACCGGCATCCGGGTCAGCGGCGGCCGCGCGGAGGCGATCCGCATCTGGAACAAGGGCGGCGAGCGCTGGATCGAGGCGGGCGTCATCGTGGATGCCTCCGGTGACGCGGATCTGTGCGCAATGGCCGGCGTGCCCTACGACGATGCCCATGCGAGCGGCACGGTGCAGTCACTCTCGACCCTGTTCCGCCTGGGCAACGTCGATGTGGCGCGGGCTACAGCGGTACCCAAGGTTGAGCTGTGGGCGCGGATGCGCGAGGCGGCCGTCACTGGCGAGTACCGGTTGCCGCGACTCGAAGGATCGTGGCACCGCACGCCGTTCGCCGGTGTGGTGATGATCCACATGACGCGCATCCCCAACGTGGACGCCACCGATCCGGTGGCACTCACGCACGCGGAACTGGAAGGCCGGCGGCAGGTCCGCGAGTACCATCGCTTCCTGCGCGACCGCGTCCCCGGCTTCGAGGCGTCCGTGCTGGTGGGCACCAGCCCGTCCATCGGCGTGCGCGAGAGCCGCCGCGTCCATGGCGACTACCGCCTTACGCGCGACGATGTCCTGGAGGGCCGGCGCTTCGCCGATGAGATCGCCCTGTGTGGCGCGCCCATCGAGGACCACCATGCGGGCGGCGACACGGAGTGGAGCTACGTTCATGATCGCGGCGTGTACGGCATCCCGTATCGGAGCCTGCTGCCGCTCGGCCTGGAGGGGTTGCTGGTGGCGGGCCGATGCTTCTCGGCGACGCACGACGCGCACGCCTCGGCGCGCTCGATGGCCACCTGCATGGCCATGGGACAGGCGGCGGGCACAGCTGCGGCGATGGCAGTGAGCGGTGGTCTCACGCCGCGAGCGATGGACGCCGGTGCGTTGCGCGTCCGGCTGCTAGACGATGGCGCACTGTTGGATCCGGTCGAACCCGGGTCCGGGCGGCAGGTCGAGGTGCCCGCATGAGGGCCGCGGAAGAGTCGGGCGGATCGGGCGCCGAGGAGTTGCGCGGCGGGCCCGCGGCAGCGGCCTTGCGAGCCGGTCCGGTCGGCGAGGCCATCCGGCGCCACCGACTGATCGTCGTCCTGCGACGGATCGAGCCGCTCGGCCGACTGGTCGCGCTGGTCGATGAGCTGGCCGACTCGGGCGCTCGCGTGTTCGAGATCACCTTCGACGCACCTTCGGCGACCGACGACGTGGCGGCAGTCCGGGAGCACCTGGCCGATCGCGCCGACGGCCCGTTCATGGTCGGTGCCGGGACGCTCGTGGGGCGGGATCGGCTCGAAGCAGCGCTGGGATCGGGCACCGACTTCGGGGTGGCCCCCGTGCTGGATGTCGGGCTCGTCCGCGAGGCAGTCTCGGCCGGTCTGCCGTTCGTGGCCGGAGCTTTCACGCCCACGGAGATCGTGACTGCCTGGTCGGCCGGCGCGACCTTCGTGAAGCTCTTTCCGGCCTCCGCGGTCGGGCCGTCCTTCGTGCGGGAGATGCGCGGGCCGCTGCCGGAGGTCGGTCTCATCCCGACAGGCGGGGTAGATGGGTCGAATGCCGCGGAGTTCCTCAGGGCGGGGGCGGTCGCCGTCGGCATCGGCAGCGCCCTGACCAAGAGCGATCCAGCGTCGCGCCGGGCGCTTGTCGCGGCGATCGCGAACGAAAAGGGATGAGCGGCGGCCGGCGCTTCGAGGGACGCTCCTGTCTCGTCACGGGCTCGACGGGTATGGCCGCCGCCACCGCTCACGCCCTGGCCGAGGAGGGAGCGGCGGTGTTCGTCGTCTCGCGGACGCCGGACAACGCGGAGGGCCTGGCCGGGTCGATCACTGGCGACGGGGGCCGCGCTTCCTGGCATGCCGCGGACCTGACCGATGAGGACGCGGTGGCAGCCGCCGTGTCGGCCTGCGTCGAGGCGCTCGGGAGGCTCGATGCCGTATTCAACGTGGCGGGCATCAGCGGGCGGCGCGTCGGTGACGGGCCGCTTCACGAACTGACGCTCGAGGGTTGGGAGACGGTCCTCACGGCCAATGCCACGAGCCACTTCCTGGTCAGTCGCGCGGCCGTGCGGCAAATGCTGAGGCAGGAGCGTGACGCTATCGGGCTGCGTGGCACCATCC
>JALZOC010000865.1 GCA_030857365.1 Acidobacteriota bacterium | reverse complement strand
GGATTGACGGATTGTTGACGAGCGCGCGGGCAATGGCGACGCGCTGCCGCTGCCCGCCGGACAGCTCATTGGGGCGATGGGATGCGCGCGCCGAGAGCTCCACTTTCTCGAGCGCCTGCTTCGCGCGTTCCTGCCGCACCTTCCCGGACACGCCCGCATACACGAGCGGCAACTCGACATTGTGGAGCGCGGTCGCTCTGGGCAGCAGGTTGAAGGTCTGGAACACGAACCCGATCTCCTCGTTGCGTATGCGCGCGAGTTCGTCGTCGTTCATCGACGCGACTTCCTTCTCGTTGAGCAGATAGCTGCCCTTCGTCGGCGTGTCGAGGCACCCGATCAGGTTCATCAGCGTGGACTTACCCGACCCCGACGGCCCCATGATCGCGACGTACTCACCGCGCTCTATCTCGATGGACACGCCGCGTAGGGCGTGGATTTCCTCTTCGCCCATCGTGTACGTCTTCCACAGATCGCGCGTTTCAATGAGGGCCATAAGCAATTCAGACCTGAACGGGTTTCAGAACGAAGACGGCAATGCGGCGGGTTTGTTCCAACGAAGCGTCCGAGCGCGAATCCAGTCTCTCACAGGCGCCACCTAGGCTTCGTCCTCTTCGTACTCCGTCTTCAGTTTGGCCACGACCGCCGGATCCGCCAGGGTCGTGGTATCGCCAAGAGCCTTTCCCTCCGCGATGTCGCGCAGCAGCCGCCGCATGATCTTTCCCGACCTCGTCTTCGGCAGGTCGGCCGTGAACAGAATCTGATCGGGACGCGCAATGGCCCCGATCTTCTGCACGACGTGCGCCTTCAGCTCGTCGACGAGCTCCGGCGTGCCGGCAATGCCTTCTTTCAGCGTGACGAACGCGGCCACGGACTGCCCCTTGATCTCGTGCGGCTTGCCCACGACCGCCGCCTCCGCAACGCTCGGGTGGTCGACGAGCGCACTTTCAACCTCCATCGTGCCAAGCCGGTGGCCCGCGACATTCAGCACGTCGTCCACGCGGCCGAGCAGCCAGTAAAAGCCCTTGTCGTCCACCCGGGCGCCGTCGCCGGCGAAGTAGGCGCCATCAGGCCAGCGGACCCAGTACTGGGAGACGAACCGGTCGGGATCCCCGTAGATTCCCCGCAGCATCGCGGGCCAGGGCTTCGTCAGCGCCAGCAGCCCGGCGCCGGTGGCCACAGGGTTCCCCTGGGCGTCCCGGATCTCCGCACTGACGCCCGGGAACGGGAGCGTTGCGGAACCGGGCGTCGTACTCGTGATCCCCGGCAGCGGGGTGATCATGATCATCCCGGTTTCCGTCTGCCACCATGTATCGACGACGGGGCACTGCTCGCGGCCGATGTATTTGTGGTACCACATCCACGCCTCGGGATTGATCGGCTCGCCGACCGACCCCAGGAGGCGCAGCGTGCCGAGATCCCTGCCGGCGGGCCACTCAGTGCCCCATCGCATGAACGCGCGGATCGCCGTCGGCGCCGTGTAGAAGATCGTGACGCCATGGCGCTCGATGAGCTCCCAGAATCGATCCTTGCGGGGCCAGTCGGGCGCCCCTTCGTACATGAGCACCGTCGCGCCGTTCGACAGCGGACCGTATACGACGTAGCTGTGCCCGGTGACCCAGCCGATGTCCGCCGTACACCAGTACACGTCGTCTTCCTTCAGATCGAACACCCATTTGGTCGTGGCGTACGTGCCGACGAGGTACCCCGCGGTCGTGTGAACGATCCCTTTCGGCTTCCCCGTCGTGCCGGACGTGTAGAGGATGTACAGCATGTCCTCCGCGTCCATTGCCTCCGGTTCGCAGCGGGCCGCTGCGCCCTGCATCAGGCGGTGATACCACTGGTCGCGTCCTGCGGTGAGCACGGCAGGATCCTCGGCGCCTGGCGTGCGTTGCACGACGACAACGTGTTTGATAGAGGGTGTCTGCCGCAGCGCCTCGTCCGCCATCTGCTTCAGGGGAACCACGTTGCCGCGGCGATAGCCCGCGTCGGCCGTGACGAGCAGCACCGCCTGGGCGTCGTTGATGCGATCCCTGAGCGACTCCGCACTGAACCCCCCGAACACGACGCTGTGCACGGCGCCGATTCGGGCGCAGGCGAGC
>JALZOC010000864.1 GCA_030857365.1 Acidobacteriota bacterium | reverse complement strand
GTATTTCACCGCAATCGAACCCCATCTCTACCGCTATCCGGCGATCGATCCCGCCTCGTTCCGCCAGGCCGTCGTCGACCGTCTGGCGCAAGACCGCGCATGACCCCGGCTGAATGTCACGAAGCGTGAAAAGATGGACCCGCGGCTTGCGGGTAGAATCCAACTATGACCCGTGCGCTTGCCCTGCTGCCGCTCGCACTACTCTTGTCTGGATACGGCGAGCGGGCCCAGGCGCCGGCGCAAGGCGCCTGGGCTGACTGGGTCGAGCCGGATTTCCCGTTCTTCTCGTCCGTTCTCGACGTCCGCAAAGCCGGGCCTGGGTGGCCGGCGCGCAACCTCACGCCGCGCGCGCTCGTGCTGCGCGTCGGGCCCGACCACTGGGCCGCCTTCGACCTGGATCTTCTGCGCGTCGCGGCGATCTGGCAGGGGAGCGGGGTCACCCCTGTCGCCCTCGCACCCGGCTCCTACCGCCGGCCGGACCGCAAGACACCGGGTGGCCAGACCTCCCTGCCCGAGCCAGCCGGCGCCGTGTGGCTCGCAAACGGCATCTATCCTGGATGGCAGGCGGGCGAGCGGGTGTCGTTCGAGGACCCGCGCGAGCCGGCGCCCACGCCAGAGGAGGTGGGCCGCGGCCCGCTCCCGGAGGAGATGGGGCGGTTCAACGCGATCCGTCAGGCGGGCAACGCCGTTGTGCTCGAGTACACCGCCGACGGCGCCGACGTGCAGGAGCGCATGACGGTCTCCGGCGACAAGAGCGCCTGGCGGCTGGTGCGACACGTACGCGTGGGACCTTCGCCACGGCTGCTCTCCCTGGTGCTGGGCGCGAAGAGCGCCGACGTGGCGCTTGCGGTGGAACCGGCCACGGGTCCACACGGGATTGCGCCGGCGCTCGCAGAGGTGCCGCGCTCCGGAACCGACGAGGGGCTCCCGGCATGGGTGGTGCGGGTTCCTGCGCGCCAGCAGGCTCTCGAGTTTTCCGCGGTGTTCACGAGTGGTTCGCCGGCCTTGCCGCTGCCGCCCGTCAGGAGTGAGGGAAGCACGCCCGCGCGGCGCTGGCCGCAGGAGGTGATGGGAACGATCGCCGTGTCGACCTCGAAGGAGGCGTACGTGGTCGATCACATCACGCTGCCGGTGCCGAATCCGTGGCGGCGGAACGTGCGGCCCGGCGACATCCAGTTCCTCCAGGACGGCACCGGCTGTGTCGTGACGCTCGACGGCGATGTGTGGCTGGTTCGCGGGTTGGGCGACGCTCGTGGAGGCGTGCGCTGGCGCAGGTTTGCCTCGGGCCTGCACGAGCCCCTGACGCTCGCCATTCGTGACGAGCAGATCTACGTCTTCGACAGGAACGGGATCTGGCGGCTGCGCGACACGAACGCCGACGGCGAGGCCGACGTCCACGAGCTGTTCTCCAACGCATTCGCCCAGACAGCCGATACCCGTGAGTTCCCGAGCACGATCCGCCTGGCGCCCGGCGGCGAGTTCGTCATCGCGAAAGGGGGCCAGGAGGCCACGACGCTCGGCAAGCACAACGGAAGCGTCCTCCGCGTCTCGTCCGACGGACGCCGCGCGACCGTGCTCGGCTACGGGTTCCGGCAGCCGAACATCGGCGTCAATATCCGGACGGGTCTCGTCACGTCGAGCGATCAGCAGGGGCATTACATACCGAGCACTCCGCTGCATGTCGTCCGCGACGCGCAGTTCTACGGATTTCTGAGCGACAAGCGTCCGCGTGAGGCGTATCCGGCGCCGATCGCCGACCCGCTGACCTGGATCCCGCACACGGCGAATGCCTCGGCCATGTCGCAGGTGTGGCTCCTGGGCGCACGCATGGGACCGCTGAACGATTCGCTGGTCCACATCGGGTTCAATAACCCCGAGCTCTTTCGTGTCCTGCTGAACAACCGCGGCGCGAAGCCGCAGGCCGCCCTGGTGAGCGTCACGAGGGCCTTCGAATTCCCGCCGCTCAACGGGTCGGTGAACCCCGCGGACGGGCAGCTGTACCTGGGAGGGTTCCAGGTGCTGGGGTGGGGCACCACCGCGAGGCGGCTCGCGGGCCTCGGTCGCGTGCGATACGCCGGGGGGGTGTCCACGCTGCCGAGAG
>JALZOC010000009.1 GCA_030857365.1 Acidobacteriota bacterium | reverse complement strand
GTCTTCAGCAGGTCGTTCGAATACGTCATCACGAACGTGACGCCCGGCTGAGGGGGCGTGCATCCCGCTGGCCAGCCGCGGTCGCGCGATCGGCGGGGCGGATGATAAACTGAGGGGCGATCCGACAGGCTGACCTGTCAGCCACAAGCGTTTACGGAGGTTGGAAAAATGACGGGCAAACGCATCATCGGCCGGTCGCTCACGATCTGCGCGATCGTGCTCGGTCTCGCGGCGGCTCCGGCGTCCGCCCAGACGGGCGGGATGAAGGGTAAGGTGGTCGACGCGCAGAACAAGCCCGTCGACGGTGCCACGATCACCCTCGTGCAGACGGACACCAACGCGAAGTTCACGTTGAAGAGCAAGAAGGGGGAGTTCATGCAGATCGGCCTGCCCCCCGGCAGCTACACCGTCACCGCCGAGAAGGACGGCCTCAAACAGGTCAACAACGTGCGGGTCGGGCTCGACATGACTGAGACCACCGTCACGCTGCGCCCCGGCGGATCGGGTGGCTCGGTCAGCAAGGAAGAGGCTGAAAAGGCGGCGGCCAAGATGGAAGGCCTCAAGGCCGCGTTCGCGGAGGGTGCGGCACTGAGCACCGCCGGCAAACACGATGAAGCCGTGGCGAAGTTCAACCAGGTGCTCGTGGACGTGCCCAAGTGCACGGAGTGCTACATCAACATCGGGGCGACCTACGCGCAGAAGAAGGATTACGCCCAGGCGGAGGCCGCATACAAGAAGGCGCTCGAGCTGGATCCCAACTCGGTCGAGTCGTATTTTGGGCTGGCCGCCATCTACAACGACCAGCAGAAATTCAAGGAGGCGCAGGCGATGAGCGCCGAAGCGAGCAAGCGCTCAGGGACGGCGGCAGGCGCGGGCGGGGCCCCCAACGCCGACACCCTCTTCAATCAGGGAGTGATCGCCTGGAACGCCGGCGACTACGCCAAGGCCGAGGAGCACTTCGCCGCCGTCGTCGCGGCGAATCCCGACCACGGTGAAGCGCACTTCATGCTCGGGCTGCGGAACCTGAACAACAACAAGCTCCCCGAGGCTGCCAAGGAGTTCGAGACGTACTTGAAACTGGCGCCCACGGGTCCGAACGCGAAGGCGGCCCAGACGAACCTCGAGATGCTCAAGCCGTATATCAAGTAAGCCGGCTGCAGGTGGATGCCACCATTGCCGCCAACCTCAGCTCCGTCAAGTCCCGGATCGACGCCGCCGCGCGGCGGGTCGGCCGGGACCCGTCGGAGATCCTCCTTGTCGCCGTCTCCAAGACATTCAGCGCCGATCACGTGCGGGCCGCCTGGAGGGCCGGACACCGGGATTTTGGTGAAAACAAGGTCCAGGAAGCCCTGCAGAAGATGGCGGACGCGGCCGAGAAGGAGATCAGGTGGCATCTCATCGGTCACCTGCAGTCGAACAAGGCGAAGAGGGCAGCCACCGGATTCGCGTGCATCCACTCGGTCGATTCGATCGAGCTCCTCGAGAAGCTCGATCGGGCGGCGTCGGACGAGGGCACCTCGCCAGACGTGCTGATCCAGGTGGACCTCGCCGGCGAGTCGACGAAATTCGGCGCCCCCGCCGACCAGGCGCGGCGCGTTTTGGATGCGGCCATCGAGGCGCGTGCCCTGCGGGTCGCCGGGCTCATGCTGATCCCGCCGTGGAACGACGACCAGGAGCAGACGCGTCCCTGGTTTGCGAGGCTGCGGGCGCTCCGCGACGACTGGCTCGCGGCGGGCGTGCCGCCGCCGGCCCTGCGGCATCTCTCGATGGGCATGAGCCACGATTTCGAGGCCGCGGTGGAGGAAGGCGCGACACTCGTGCGGGTCGGCACCGCGATATTCGGTAAACGAACTGTGAGGGCGTGATGTTCCCAGATGAACCCGTCAACGCCGAGACCCCGGCATCCACATCCGCCGCGCACACGGGTTCCGTTCCGGCCGGACGGGTCATGCGCATCGCCCCGCTCGATCTGCGCCAGCCGCGGTTTCGAACCGCGATGCGCGGCTTCGATCGGACGGAGGTCGTCGCCTTCCTGACCGAAGCCGCAGACGACTACGAGCACGCCCTCCGGGAGCTCGATCGGCTCCGGCAGGACCTGCAGCGGATGGAGGCGCACCTCGGCGAACATCGGGAGCGTGAAACCACGCTTCGAAACACGCTGCTCACCGCGCAGCGGCTCGCCGACGAGGTCAAGACCGCCGCGCAGAACGAGGCGAAGATGATCGTGCGCGAAGCGCAGGGACGCGGCGATCTGCTGGTGCAGAAGGCCCAGGCCCGGCTCGTGGAGATCGAGCGGGATATCTCTGAGCTCCGCCTGCGGCGCCGGGGCGTCGAAAGCACGCTGGAGGCATCGATCCAGTCGCTGTACCACGCGCTCGAGTTCATCCGTGAGCAGGAGAAGCCGGAAGAGAAAGTGTTCATCCGGACAGCCGACCAGACGGCCTAGCCCGCGGGTGTGACCCGGCACCGGGGCACGCGGCTATCGGCGCCCCGCGGCGCTGAGGTCCATCGCCTTGACATCGATCTCGAACTCCCACTGGTACGTGTACCGGGGCAGCAGGCGCAGCGATTCGACGTAACTCGCGTCGATGTGAATCGACCCTGTCTCGTGACGCACGCCCACGTACTCGCGCTCGAGCGGCACGTTGCGATCCCCGGCAATCGCCATGACCCGGTTCACGAGCTCGGCGTCGCTGGACCGCTGTGAATAGAGCGCGAGCTCCTGGACGGCATCCTTGAACTGCACGTGGCGGACGAACACCGGGGCGACCTGGTACACGGCGTTCGCTATGAGCAGAAACACCGCGAGCTTCACGATTTTCCGGATCATGACGTCCTCCTGTGCCGCTGGTCCTAGGGGATCTGCTTGAAGATCCGCTCCCACCGCGTCCTGGTGAAGAAGTGCGTGACGATTGAGAACAGCCGCTTCACCGAAGCGCCGAGTCCCTCGTCGAGATAGTCCTCCCGCCCGGACTCGTACGACCAGTAGATCATCAGCGCGCGCCCCTTGACGTAGTGCCGCGGCAGGAATCCCCAATACCGGCTGTCCTGCGAGTTGTCGCGATTGTCCCCCATGACGAAAAACTGCCCATCCGGCACGCGGACGGGACCGTATCGCTCGCGCACGTCGAAGGAGGTAATCTCCTGCGCGTCGCGGGCCGGCTCGAGGAAATGCACGTACGGCTCGTCGAGCGGCTGCCCGTTGATGTAGACCTTCTTGCTGCGCAGCTCCAGCGTGTCGCCCGGCACGCCGATCACCCGCTTGATGAAGTCGCGGTCCGGCTCGTCCGGATATTTGAAGACGACGACGTCCCCCCGGCGCGGATCGCGCATCGGCAGCACACGGCGTTCGAGGGGGCCCGTCGCAGGACCGAAGACGAACTTGTTCACGAGCAGATGATCGCCGATGAGCAGGTTGTTCTCCATCGAACCGGTCGGGATCTTGAAGGCCTGCACCACCCACGTGCGCACGAAGAGCGCGAGAATCACCGCGATGACAATGGATTCGAAGTACTCCCGGACGGTCGACTTCTGAAACGTCATCTGCTGTGCCTCAGGATTCCGTGCCGACCTTCAGGACGGCAAGAAACGCCTCCTGCGGAATCTCCACCCGGCCGACCCGCTTCATCCGCTTCTTGCCTTGCTTCTGCTTCTCCAGCAGCTTGCGCTTGCGCGAAATGTCCCCGCCGTAGCACTTCGCCAGCACGTTCTTCCTGAGCGCCTTGACCGACTCCCGGGCGATGATACGGCTGCCGATGGCCGCCTGGATGGCAATTTCGAACATCTGCCGCGGAATGAGCTCCCGCATCTTCGCCGCGAGCGCGCGGCCGCGGTTGTACGCCGTGTCCCGGTGGACGATGCTGGAGAGCGCGTCGACGGGCTCCTCGTTCACGAGGATATCCAGCTTGACGAGTGGCGCCTCCTGGTAGCCGGTCACATGGTAGTCGAGCGACGCATAGCCGCGGGAAATGGTCTTCAGCCGATCGTAGAAGTCCATGACGACTTCGTTGAAGGGCATCTCGTACGTGACGAGCACCCGATCGCGCGCCAGGTACTCGATCGACTTCTGCGCGCCGCGCTTCTCCTGGCAGAGCTGCAGGATCGCCCCGACGTGCTCCGACGGCGTCAGCATCATCGCCGTGATGATCGGCTCCTCGATCTTGTCGATCCTGCCGGGATCCGGAAGCTTCGACGGGCTGTCGATCTCCTGGACGACGCCGTCGGTCGTGGTGACGCGGTACAGCACCCCCGGAGCCGTCGTGACGAGATCCATGTCGAACTCGCGCTCGAGCCGCTCCTGGACGATCTCCATGTGGAGCAGTCCGAGAAATCCGCATCGGAACCCGAACCCCAGGGCGGCCGACGTCTCCGGCTCGAAGAAGAACGACGCGTCGTTCAGCCGGAGCTTCTCGAGCGCGTCGCGCAGCTGCGGGTACTCGCTCCCTTCCACCGGATAGAGGCCGGCGAACACCATGGGCTTGCTGACCTTGAACCCCGGGAAGGCCTCCGGCGTCCGCCGGGACGCCTCCGTGATGGTGTCGCCGATCTGCGCGTCGCTGACCGTCTTGATGCCGGCGAAGATGAATCCCACCTCGCCCACCCCGAGCTCCGTCGCGACGGTGGGCTTCGGCGAGAACACCCCCACCTGGTCGACGTCGTACTCCTGCCCGCGCGCCATCAGACGGATTTTCATCCCCGCCCTGATGACCCCGTCGATGACGCGCGTCAGGATGATGACGCCGCGATACGCGTCGTACCAGGAATCGAAAATGAGCGCCTTGAGCGGCGCGTCCGGCTCGCCGACGGGCGACGGCAGCCGCTTGACGATCGCTTCGAGGATCTCGTGGACGCCGGTCCCCTCCTTGGCGCTCGCCAGGACGGCGCCGCTCGCATCCAGTCCGACGATCTCCTCGATCTGCCGCTTCGCTTCGTCGGGCTGCGCGCCCGGCAGGTCGATCTTGTTGATGACCGGAATGATCTCGAGGTTGTTCTCGACCGCCAGGTAGGCGTTCGCGAGCGTCTGCGCTTCGACCCCCTGCGACGCGTCGACCAGCAGGAGGGCCCCCTCGCAGGCGGCCAGTGACCGCGTCACTTCATACGAAAAATCGACATGCCCCGGCGTG
Organism: Acidobacteriota bacterium; assembly: GCA_030857365.1. GTDB lineage: Bacteria > Acidobacteriota > Vicinamibacteria > Vicinamibacterales > 2-12-FULL-66-21 > JALZOC01. The sequence goes on along the minus strand of JALZOC010000009.1, from coordinate 11,603 downwards.
TCGATCAGGTTCAGCACGTACGTCTCGCCGTCGTCGGCATGGTAGGTGAGCCTGACGGCGTGCGCCTTGATCGTGATCCCCCGTTCCCGCTCGAGGTCCATCGAATCCAGGACCTGCGCCTCCATCTCGCGCGCCTGGAGCGCGCCAGTCATCTCGAGGAAGCGATCGGCGAGGGTCGACTTGCCGTGGTCAATGTGGGCAATGACCGCGAAATTGCGTATGAAGCGCTGATCCATTGTGGGCGGTACGGGTGATTATACCCCGCCCTCCTCGCCGGACGGCCGGCCTACCGCCCGGTGTGGGACCGTTCGTGGTCCAGCAGCCACTGTTTGCGCCACCGGCCCCCGCCGTACCCACAGAGCGAACCGTCCGACCGGATCACGCGATGGCAGGGGACGACGATGGCCAGGCGATTCTGGCCGTTGACACGGCCGATCGCCCGCACGGCCGCAGGGGATCCCACCTCGCGCGCCATGTCCGTGTAACTGCGGGTGGCGCCGTAGGGAATCCGGCACAGCGCCCGCCACGCGTTCAGCTGAAACTCGGAGCCCTGCTGATGGCGCGGCATGGTGAAGACCTGCCGCCGGCCCTCGAAGTACTCGCGCAGCTCTTCCTCCGTCTGGCGGAGGACGACGTGCTCGCCGGGGACGATCGCGCCGCCGAGCGAGCGCCGCAGCTCGCGCAGCTCGGTCTCGAGCGCCCGACGATCGACGAACTCGAGGAGCACCAGGCCGCGATCGCCGGCGATGGCCAGCATCGGGCCGAGCGGGCTTTCGAGCCAGCTTGCCGTGAGCAGCGGCATGTCGCGCGCCTCGCCCGGCGTCTCCCCGAACACCCGCGCAAACGCCGCGCGGAAGCCGCTGTCGGATTCGAACCCCGCGTCGAGCCCGGCATCGAGCGTCGGCGACCCCTCGTGCAGCGCCCGCATCGCGGTGCCAAGCCGGGACGCGCGCTGATAGGCCTGGAACGTCATGCCGAACGTGCGCTTGAACGTCCGGCGCACCTGCACGGGATCCAGGCCGCGGGCGCGCAGGTCGAGATCGCGCAGCCGCCGATCCGGCTGGTGCTGCATGTCGTGCACGAGAGGTCCCAGCCAGTTCGGGCCGGCCGCGCCCGCGGCCATGGGATCGCAGAGCCGGCAGGGACGATAGCCTCGGTGCAGCGCCTCCTGAATCGTCGCGGCGAATTCGACGTTCTCCGGCTTCGGCTTGCGCGCGTGGCACGTCGGCCGGCAGAAGATTCCTGTGGTCCGCACACAGGCGAGAAACAGTCCCTCGAACGACGCGTCACGTTCGAGCAGCGCGCGGTACATCTCGGTCACGGGCGGCAGCATCATCATGGAGAGGAGAATACGGCGCCCGCGCTGTGGGCGCTACCGCGATTTGGACGCGCAATCTGGTGACCTGGCGTTTTACAGGACGTCAGAAGATCCGGAGTCGTATCTCAGGAAACACGGTTCCTGCTGACTACCGCTGGTCCAGCGGATGGAAGGTCTGGGGATACTGCGGGCCGATGTAATCGGTTCGCGGGCGAATCAGCCGGTTGTTCGCGTACTGCTCGAGGCAGTGCGCCGTCCACCCCGACACGCGGCTCACCGCGAAAATCGGCGTGAACAGGTCAATCGGAATGCCCAGCGTGTAATAGGTCGAGGCGGAGTAGAAATCGACGTTGGGGTTCAGCTTCTTCTCGCCTTTGACCACCGCCTCGATGCGCTGCGACATCTCGAACCACCGCGTGTTGCCCGCCCGCTCGCCCAGTTCCTTCGACATCCGCCGCAGGTGAGTCGCGCGCGGATCCTCGGTGTGGTACACGCGATGGCCGAACCCCGGGATCTTGATCTTCTTCGCCAGCCGGCCGCGGATCGCGTCGTCGATCCGCTCCGGGCTCGCGTCCGGGCCGATCTCGATCAGCAGGCGCATCACGTCGGCATTGGCGCCGCCGTGGAGCGGACCTTTCAGCGCGCCGATCGCCCCGACCGTCGCGGAATAGATGTCGGTCAGCGTCGCGGCGGCGACGCGTGCGGCGAAGGTCGACGCATTCAGCTCGTGGTCCGCGTGAAGGACCAGCGCGATGTCGAGCGCGCGGGTCGACAGCGCGTCCGGGCGCGTGCCGGTCAGCATGTAGAGAAAGTTGGCCGCATGCCCGAGGGCCGGGTCCGGTTGGATCGGTCCGCCCCCCGCCTGCAGGCGCCCGTAGGTGGCCACCAGGCTGCCGAGCTGCGCGGTCAGCCTCACGGCTTTCCGGTAGTTGGCCGCCTGCGAGTTGTCGGACGCCTCGGGATCGTACTGGCCAAGCGCCGAGGTGAGCGTGCGGAGCATGTCCATGCCGTCGCCGGGCGGCAGTTGCTTCATCAGGCGGAGGACCGGCTCGGAGAGCGCGCGGGCGGCCGCGAGCTGAGATTTCAGATCTCCGAGTTGCGCCCGATCGGGCAGCCGGCCGTGCCAGAGGAGATAACAGACCTCTTCGAAGGAGGCGCCGCGGGCCAGATCGTGGATGTCGTACCCGGAGTAGGCCAGGACGCCGCGATCCCCATCCAGATAGCAGATCGCGGAGGAGGCGGCTACCACATCTTCGAGTCCGGCCTTGGGCTTCGCGTCGGTCGTCATGGCGCAATCATATCAAGGAAGGACTTGCGCCCGAGTCGCGCCGCGCGCTCCTACTTCGCCACCTCCGGCGCCTTCAGCATCACCGTCTCGCCGGTGTACTGCTGCAGGATGGAGAGCAGGCCGGTGTAGAGGAAGCCGACCTGGAAGAGCATCAGGAAAGGCAGCGTGCCGTAGATCTGGTTCACGAGCGCGTAAAAGACCGTCGCCGTGAAGTACAGGCCGAGGGCCACCTCGATGAGGGGCTGGACGCCCATCGTCTGGTGGTACTTCTTGCCGACCCACTCGTCGCCTTCCCGCTCGATGCCGTACTTCGGCGTCCGGGCGAATTCACTCTGTTTGCCGAAGAGCGCCTCGAGCACCGCGCGCGTGTTGTTGACGCAGAGCCCGATCCCGATGGACATCAGGAACGGCAGGTACTTCAAGCGCTGACGCCAGTCGGGATACAGCTCGCGCTGGGACACGACGTAGAAATTGCCGACCGACAGCGTCGCCGCGAAGAAAAGCGGGACGTCGATGAGCAGCATCTCCGTCCACCCCATGTTGTAGCGCACCCACATGGCCGGGAACATGAGGACCGAGAGCAGCGACATCAGCAGATAGTTGAAATTGGCCGAGAGGTGGAAGAACGCTTCGACCTTGACGGAGAGCGGCTGGCTGGACCGCAGGATCCGGGGCAGCAGCTTCAGGCATGTCTGGATGGAACCCTTCGCCCAGCGGTGCTGCTGCGACTTGAAGGAGTTCATCTCCACGGGCACTTCCGCAGGGGACACGACCTGCGGCAGGAAAATGAACCGCCAGCCCGCGAGCTGTGCCCGGTAACTGAGGTCGAGATCCTCCGTCAGCGTGTCGTGCTGCCACCCCCCTGCCGACCTAATCGCCTCGCGCCGCCACACGCCGGCCGTCCCGTTGAAATTGAAGAAACAGCCCGCGCGGTGGCGGCCGCCGTGCTCGAGCACGAAATGCGCATCGAGCAGAATCGACTGGATCTTCGTCAGCAACGAATAATCCTGATTGATGTGGCCCCACCGCGCCTGGACCATGCCGACCTTCGGGTCACTCGCGAGGTACGGGAGCGTTTTCTGGAGGAAGTCGGCGCCGGGGATGAAATCGGCGTCGAAAATCGCGATGAACTCACCGGTGGACTGGCGCAGCCCGGCTTCGAGCGCTCCGGCCTTATAGCCCGTTCGGTCCACACGGTGGATGTGCTTGATGTCGAACCCGCGCGAGGCGTGGCGACGCACCGCGCGCTCCGAGATGTCGGTCGTCTCGTCGGTCGAATCGTCCAGTACCTGGATTTCCAGCAGGTCCTTTGGGTAATCCATTTCGCAGACCGCCCCGATGAGGCGATCGGCGACGTACATCTCGTTGAAGATCGGCAGCTGAACGGTGACGCGGGGCAGAACGGTCAATTCCGGCAGCGGCAGCGGCGTCTTGCCCTTGTGTTTCATGTAAAGATACACAAGGTAATAGCGGTGCCAGCCATAGATGGCCAGAATGCTGAGCACGAAGAAGTAAAGGACGAGGATCAGTGTCTCAGGCAGCGTCATAAAGCGATGAACCCGTCACGCGGCACAAACGATAACTATACAGCTCTGCTGGTTCACAAATCAACGCCACCCGGCCCCCGGGCGCTATGAACCCCCTGCGCGTGCGTGCCCTCCTCGATGAGGTTGCGTCTGGAAGCCTTACGCCTGAGGCCGCACAGGTCGGGCTGCTTCAATATCTGCGCCAAACTGCCTTCGAAGACCTCGGCTTCGCCAAGATCGACCATCAGCGCTCGCTTCGCCAGGGCTTCCCCGAGGTGGTCTTCGGTCAGGGGAAAACCGCCGCCCAGATTGCGGCGATTTCCGAGCGAATTGTCGCCGCGGGGCACAACCTCCTGGTGACACGCACGACGAAGGAAGCCTACGCCGCCGTCGCGGAACGGCTGCCCGGCGCGGCGTTCCACGAGCTCGCCCGGACGATTACGCTGCACACGGCGCCCCTCCCCCCCGGACGCGGACCGGTCGTCGTCGCCGCCGCCGGCACGGCAGACCTGCCTGTCGCCGAGGAAGCCGCCGTTTCGGCCGAACTGATGGGAAACCTGGTGGACCGCGTGTACGACGTGGGGGTGGCCGGGCTGCACAGGCTCGTGGCCCACCACGAGCGCCTGCTCGCGGCCCACGTCATCATCGTCGTAGCCGGGATGGAGGGAGCCCTTCCGAGCGTCGTGGCGGGGCTCGTCGAGGCACCGGTCATTGCCGTTCCCACGAGCGTGGGCTATGGGGCAAATCTCGGAGGCCTGACTGCGCTCCTGGCGATGCTCAACAGCTGCGCGAGCGGCCTGTCCGTCGTGAACATCGATAATGGCTTCGGCGCCGCCGCCGTGGCCAGCGCGATCAATCATTTGCCGTAAGAAGCGTCCGGCTTCCCGTTCTCGTCAGAAGTCGTCCGAGCCCCGAGTCCCCAGTTTTGAGGTATAGTTAGCGATTGTCCCGTCCGCGGTTTACGCACTCCTGATCACGATCAAACGCTCGATGCATGCAGGCGCCCTGAGGGCCCTCGAATTCGATCGGATTGTCCACGCGGTCCGGCGCTTTGCGCTGACGCCCACCGGCGCCGCGCGGCTGGCGCGGCTGGAGCCGCTCGTGGAACCAGCGGCCGTCTCGGCGGCGCTGGACGCCACGGCCGAGGCTGCCCGTTTTCTGGACGACAACGCTCTGGGCCTGCAGGCTCCCGAGGACCTCGAAACCCTCCTCGAATCGCTGAGCGTGGAGGGGCGGGCGCTCGAGGCCGGGCACCTCCTTGCCCTCGCCTCCTTCCTGGCATCGGTCGACAGCGCGTGTGCGGCGATTCGGCGCGGCCGCGGTGCCTTCCCGCTCCTTCGCGTCATCAGCGACCGCGCCGCCTCGTTCGAGCGCGAGATCGCGGATGTGCGCGGAAAGATCGATCCGGCCGGCGAAGTCCTCGACGAGGCCAGCCCTGAGCTTCGAAGCATCCGCGAGCGGCTCCGCAAACAGCGGACACGCCTGCGCGGAACGCTCGAATCCTATCTGCGCGGCAAGGACACGTCGAAATACCTGCAGCAGCAGATCGTGACCGACCGCAACGGCCGGTACGTCCTCGTGGTGCGATCCGAGCACCGGACCGCGATTCCCGGCATCGTGCACGGGAGCTCCGGCAGCGGCGCGAGCCTGTTCCTGGAACCCCTCAGCACGGTCGAGATCAACAACGACATCGTCGCCCTGGAGCAGCAGGAAGGCGAGGAGGTGCGCCGCATCCTGCTCGCGCTTGCGGACGCGTTCCGCCGCCGGGGCGACGATATGGAGCGGACGGTGCAGGCCGCCACGGAGCTGGACGTGCTCCAGGCGCGCGCGCACTTCTCCCGGATGGTGGACGGCGTGCCCCCCGGGATTTCCACCGACGGACGGCTCGAGCTTCGCGGCGCCAGGCATCCGCTGCTGATCCCCGCCGTCCGGCGCCACATCGCCGACGCCGCTGGTGACGCTTCAGCCGCAACCTCCGCCCCTGACGAGGGCGCGCCAGCCCTTCGACCTGCGGGCGCCGCCAGGCTCGCGCCCCCGGCAGACGCGGCGCCGGTGCCGGTCGACGTGCTGCTCATCCCGCCGGTGGGCGTCCTCATCATCACGGGACCGAACACCGGCGGCAAGACGGTCGCTCTCAAGACAGCCGGGCTGCTGTCGCTGATGGCGCAGGCCGGCCTGCTGATTCCGGCCGCCGAGGGCTCCAGCATCCCCGTGTTCCGGACGATCTTTGCCGACATCGGCGACGAGCAATCCATTTCGGCAAGTCTCAGCACGTTTTCCGCGCACATCGCGAACATCGTCTCGATGGACAAGGCGCTGGCCCTGCCCGCGCTGGTGCTGCTGGACGAGGCGGGCGCAGGCACCGACCCTCTGGAAGGGGGCGCGCTCGCGATGGCGATCATCGATCACTTCAGGCGCCGGGGCGCCATGGTGATTGCCACGACGCATTACGACGCGTTGAAATCGTATGCGTCGACAACCGAAGGGGTGATGGCGGCGGGGTTCGGGTTCAATCCGGAGACCTTCGCGCCGACGTATCGGCTGAACTATGGCGCGCCGGGCAGCAGCCTGGCACTCGAGATCGCGAACCGACTCGGGATGCCCGCCGACGTCATCGAGCAGGCGCGCGCGCTCCGAAGTGCGCGCGAGACCCAGCTGGCCGAACACCTGGCCAAGGTCGATCGCGACATGCAGGCGCTGGAACATCAGCATCGCCTCGCCGCGCGCGAGCGCGAGACCCTGGCCGATACCGCGGGCAAGCTGCAGGCGAGAGAGCAGGATCTCCGGAACCGGGAGGAGACCTTCCGGCGCAGGCTCGAGGAACGCATTCAGGAACGGCTGCGCGATGCTCGGCGCGAGATTGATGCCGTCATCGAGGGCCTGAAAGCCAGAACCGAAGCGCTGGCGGCCGAAGCGGAGCGGCGGATCGCCCCGCGCCTGGTTCCGACAGGTGAGTCGGGCGCCGCGCGAGCGGAGGCGCGCGCCGCGATCGAGGCGATCGGCGATCGACTGCGGATTCCGCCTGACGCGGTGGCGGCTGGGCCCGGCCCGGTGGGACCCGGCCGGCAGCCTGCCGTGGGGGATCGCGTCCTGGTCGGCGCCTTTGGCCTCGAGGGGGTCGTGCAGGCGCTGCACGACCGCGATGCGGAAGTGGACGTGCGCGGCAAGCGGCTGCGCGCGCGCGTCGACGAGCTCCGCGTCGTCACACCGGCCGCCGCGCTCCAGGCGCAGCCAGGCCGCGTGCGTGTGAACGTGGACCTGCAGCCCAGGGAGGGGTCGCTCTCGGAACTGAACGTCATCGGCCTGCACGTCGACGAGGCGCTCGAGCGGACGGAGAAGTTTCTCGACGAGGCGCTCCTGAGCGAACTGAAATCCGTCCGCCTCATCCACGGGTTCGGCACCGGGCAGCTGCGGCGGGCGATCGCCTCCTTCCTGCAGTCGCATCCGTTCGTCGTGCAGTTCGCGCCGGCGCCGCCGAATCAGGGTGGAGGCGGTGTCACCGTTGCGGAATTGAAGGAATGACGGCGCGGCAACTCGCCGGCCGTCGCTGATCCGAATCAGATGCCCCTGTTTCCGGCTTCGTTCATCGCCGACCTGAAATCGCACGCGGATATCGTGCAGGTGGTGCAGGAGCGCGTCCCGCTGCGCCGCGCCGGCGTGGCATGGAAGGGGCTCTGCCCGTTTCATGGCGAAAAGACGCCGTCCTTCCAGGTGAACGGCGACAAGGGCGTGTTTCACTGTTTCGGCTGCGGCGTCGGGGGGGACGTGATCAAGTTCGTCGAGCTGTACGACAAGGTCACGTTCCCGGAGGCCGTCCGGCAGATCGCATCCCGTGTCGGGATGACCGTCCCTGAAGCGGAGGAGTCGCGGGAGGAGGGAAACGCCCAGCGCGATCGCGAGGCTCTGCTCAAGGTCCATGAGATCGCGGCGGGGTGGTTTCGCGAGCAGCTCGCCACCCCGGCGGGCGCCGCGGCCCGCCGGCAGCTGCACGACCGCGGGCTCACGGCGGACACAATCGAGCAGATTGGCGCAGGTTACGCCCCGGCGAGTCGTGAGGCCCTGAAAGCGCGTCTAATGAAGGACGGCTTCCCCATGCCCGTCCTGCTCCGGACGGGCCTGCTCGTGCAGCGTGACGAGGGGACGGTGCTGGACCGGTTTCGTCACCGGCTCATCATTCCGATCCATCGCGATACCGGGGCCATTGTGGCCTTCGGCGGACGGGCGATGGACGCCGGACAGCAGCCGAAATACCTGAACTCGCCGGAGACGCCGATCTACGTCAAGGGGCGCACGCTTTACGGCCTGCACTTGAGCAAGTCGAGCATTGCGCGTGCGAAGCACGTCGTGATGGTGGAAGGCTATTTCGACTTCGCGCAGGCGTTCCAGGCCGGCATCACCAACGTGGTGGCATCGTCCGGCACGGCCTTGACCCAGGCGCAGGCCAAGCTGCTGAAACGTTTCGCGTCGAAAGTCGTCCTCAGCTTCGACCCGGATGCCGCGGGCCAGGGGGCGGCGGCGCGCTCGTCGGAACTGCTCGTGGCGGAGGGGTTCCAGGTCAACGTCGCCGTGCTGCCCGCGGGCGACGATCCGGACAACTTCATCCGGAAAGCCGGGGCGGCCGCATACCAGGAAAGACTGCGCAATTCGCGACAATATCTGGAATACCTGCTCGATCGTGCGTCGGCGGGGCACGACTTTTCGAAGGACGACAGCCGCCGGGAGTTCCTGAGTGCGATGCTCGCGGTCGCGGCGCGAATTCCGGATGCCGCGGCTCGTGACCAGTTTGCGGACAGACTCGCCCATAAAGCGCGGATTACGGAAGAGGTGATTCGGGCGGAGATCCGGAAGGCGGCGGTCCTGAAGCAGCCCATGGTCGAGGAGCGTATGCTCGCGCCGAGGGGGCACGTCAAAGCAGCCGAACGTGGCCTGATTTGGGCCGTAATGCGCGATACTCCATCCGGCATGGCGGCCCTCGCCCAGCTCGAAGAGGACGACTGCGACGGGCTGGTCACGCGCGGGATTCTGCAGCAGGCAAGATCCCTGCAGGGATGGCCGGCGCCCTCCTTACCGCCAGCCCTCGTGGAGCGTCTAAGTACGGGAGAGGCGGCACTGGTGCAGGAGATTTGCGCCCATCCCACCGCCCCCTCGGCTGCCGCAGATTGTGTCAAGGTGCTCCGTCAGCTGAGGCTCGACCGCGAGCGCGCCGCGATCCAGCGGGAGATCAGCCGGCTGCAGGAACAGGGGCCATCGGCCGATGACGCGAGAATGAACGCCCTCCTGGTGCGAAGCCGGGAGTTGAAACAACGGATTGAGTTGCTGATGGAAGCGGAGAGCCGGTTCTGATTGTCCGGCGATCGGGACAGAAGGAAGTTCGGAGGTCAGGAGACATCATGGCGCTGTCGATCGAAGAAAAATACGACGAGGTGAGGCAGCTCATCTCGATCGGCAAGGAAAAAGGCTACCTGCTGTACGACGAGGTGAACGAACTGCTGCCGGCCGACATCACGTCGTCGGACGAGCTCGACGACCTCTTCAGCACGTTCGGGAGCGCGGGCATCGAGGTGGTTGACTCCGAGCAGAAGTACCGGGAAGACAAGCTGCTCGACCGCACCGGCGAGGGAGCCGAAGAGCTGGAGCTCGACCTCACGCCCGGCGCGCTGGACAAGACCAACGACCCGGTCCGCATGTACTTGCGCGAGATGGGAACGGTGCCGCTGCTCACCCGTGAGGGGGAGGTGGAGATCGCCAAGCGCATTGAACGCGGCAAGCTCGCGGTGATCAAGTCGATCTCGCGCACACCGACCATTGCGCGCCTGATCATCCAGATGGGCGACGCGCTGAAGGCCGAGGAGCGGAGCATCCGCGAGCTGGTCACGTTCGTCGACGAGGAGCTCACCGACGACAAGATTGACGACCGCAAGCGGCAGGTGCTCCGGCAGATCGAGGCCGTGCGCAAGGCGTGGCAGACCGTCGAGAAGTGCAAGGAGAAGCTCGAGAACACCGGGAAGGGGACGACGACCAAGGACAAGCGGAAGTATCGGAAGGTCCGCTGGGAATCCCTGCGCGCCCGGGTGGAAGAGTCGAAGCTCATTCGCAAGATCGAGTTCACCGAGAACATCAAGCGCCGCATGATCGACCAGATCAAGGAAGCGGTCGAAGCGGTGATGCGCGTCAAGCGCGAGATCGATCAGATCGAGCGGCAGGTCAACCCGAAGAACAAGAAGAGCCGGCTCAAGGAAGACGACAAGAAGAATCTGCTGCGGCGCCAGAAGGAGCTCAAGGTCCAGGTCAAGGCCATGGCCGACGAGCTCGAAGAGACGCCCGAGCAGCTGATGCGGACGCTCGAGACGATCGCGCGTGGAGAAATCCAGGCCGAGCAGGCCAAGAAAGAGCTCGTCGAAGCCAACCTGCGGCTGGTGGTGTCGATTGCGAAGAAGTACACGAACAGAGGTCTCCAGTTCCTCGACCTGATTCAGGAAGGGAACATCGGCCTGATGAAGGCGGTCGACAAGTTCGAGTACCGGCGCGGCTACAAGTTCTCCACCTACGCGACGTGGTGGATCCGGCAGGCGATCACGCGCGCGATCGCGGACCAGGCGCGGACCATCCGGATTCCCGTGCACATGATTGAAACGATCAACAAGCTGATCCGGACGTCGCGTGCGCTCGTGCAGGAGCTCGGACGGGAACCGACCTCGGAAGAGATCGCGAAGCGAATGGATATCCCCGTCTCGAAGGTCCGGAAGGTGCTGAAGATCGCGCAGGAGCCGATCTCGCTCGAGACGCCTATCGGCGAGGAAGAGGATTCGCATCTCGGGGACTTCATCGAGGATCGGCAGGTGGTCTCTCCCTCGGATGCGGTGATCAACCTGAACCTCAAGGAGCAGACCGACTCGGTCCTGAAGACCCTCACTCCGCGAGAGGAGAAGGTCATCAAGATGCGGTTTGGCGTGGGGGACGGCAGCGAACACACGCTGGAGGAAGTCGGGCAGAGCTTCGCCGTCACTCGGGAGCGGATCCGCCAGATCGAGGCCAAGGCGCTTCGCAAGCTGCGGCATCCATCGCGCAGCCGGAAGCTGCGCGCCTTTCTGGAAGGGCGCACGTAGCCTTTTTTACTTCTGCCTGTGCTGTATTCTCGTTAGACTTCGTAAGGGCCCATAGCTCAACGGTTAGAGCCGCCGGCTCATAACCGGCTTGTTCCAGGTTCGAATCCTGGTGGGCCCACCATCCTTCGCTCCGAGGTCACGCGAAGGCGGGCTTGTCATGTGGCTTGCGAGCTACGGCTGCCAAGCCAGCGCGAAGGCGGGCCTGTCCAGTGGCTGCGAGCGACGGCTGGTAAGCTGTGTCAGGCGGCAGCGAGTTGCCAGAAACGCTCGCATGTCGGACGAAACGCTTCACGATGCACCCTGATCTCCAGAATCTCATCCAGCTCCAGGATCTCGATCTCGCCGCCGAGCGGGCGAGACGGCGG
>JALZOC010000151.1 GCA_030857365.1 Acidobacteriota bacterium | reverse complement strand
GTACAGCGGCGTCACGGTGTGGGATCCAGCCGGCAAGCTGCTCGGCCGCGTTCGCCTGCCGGAGGTGTGCGGCAATCTCACGTTCGGAGGGCCGAAGCGGAACCGGCTCTTCATGGCCGCCAGCCAGTCCATCTACTCTCTATACGTAGGAACGCAAGGTGCGGGGCCGGGATAGCGAGGCCGCCCACGTCGATCATGTGGGACGTGCCACCTGCAACGAAGTCGTCGTTCGTTCGCGAACCGGAGGAGCCTGATGCAGCGCGTCACAATTCTGTGCTTCGTCGTCCTGAGCGTGATCTTGGGATCCGCGCAATCTCCGGCGCCGGCTCAAGGTCCCCAGCAACCCGCTGGCCGGGGGGGCGCCACAGGCCGCGCAGGGCCGCCGGCGGGGCCGCAGGAGATTCTGCTCTGGGAAACTGGCGCTCCCGGCGCACTGGGCCTCGAGGATGCGGACAAGCCGACGATTACCGCTTATCGGGCACCCCGCGGGAGCTCCGGCACCGCCGTCCTGATCGCCCCCGGAGGGGGCTATGGCGGCCTGGCGATGGAACACGAGGGCCGGCAGGAAGCCTATTGGTTCAACGCGATGGGCGTGACCGCGTTCGTGCTGAAGTACCGGCTCGGGCCACGGTATCGCCACCCGGTGCAGCTTGGCGACGCGCAACGCGCCATCCGGATGATCCGCAGCCGCGCCGCGGAATTCAACATCATCCCGGAGCGAATCGGCATGATGGGCTTCTCCGCCGGCGGGCACCTGACGTCGACCGCCGGCACACATTTCGACGCGGGGCGAGCCGACGCCACCGACCCTGTCGACCGGGCCAGCAGCCGCCCGGACTTCCTGATCCTCGGCTATCCGGTCGTGTCGTTCGATCCGGCCATCACGCACGCGGGTTCCGTGCGCAACCTGCTCGGCGACAAACCCGAGCCGGCACTCATTGCGGAGCTCTCGAACGATCTGCGCGTGACGCCGCAGACGCCGCCCACGTTCCTCTTCCACACGACCGATGACGCCGCCGTGCCGGTCGAAAACAGCGTGCGCTTCTATCTGGCGCTCCGGAAGGCCAGGGTGCCGGCGGAGATGCATCTCTTCGAAACGGGACCGCACGGGGTCGGGATGGCGCTCGCGGATCCAGCACTGAGCGCCTGGCCGTCGTTGCTGATGAACTGGATGCGTGCGCGCGGATTACTGAGCAAAGGATAAAAGGAGATTCTGATGGTTCGAACACTCGTCGCGGCAATCCTCGTCCTCGGGCTGGTGAATCCGGCCGCCGCGCAGGCGCCCTCCGGCGAAATCAGCGGTGTCGTGGTCGATTCCAGCGGATCCGCTGTCCCCGGGGTGCGGATCACCCTGATCAATCAGGCCACGAACGCCGTTCGTGACATCACCACGAACGAGTCCGGCCTCTACGTCATCCCAGCGATCCCGCCGGGCACCTATGCGCTGAAAGCCGAATTGACCGGCTTCCGGTCCGTGGAACGACGCGACATCGAGTTGCAGGTCGGCAGCGCCAACCGCATCCCCATCACGCTGGAGGTCGGCGACGTGAACGAGGTGCTCCAGGTCGCCGGACGCGCCCCGCTCCTTCAGACGGAGACGGCCTCAATCGGTACCGTGATTGACAACCGCACCATCGTCGGGCTGCCGCTGAACGGCCGCAACTATCTGCAGCTCGCCTCGCTGATTCCGGGTGCAACGACCAACGGCCCGTCGTCGAGCCAGGGCAAGCAGCGGATGGGCGGCCAGCGCAACAGCTTCGCGTTGAATGTCGCCGGGCAGCGGGTGCACTTCAATCACTATTCGCTCGACGGGGTGGAGAACACGGATCTGAACTTCAATTCCTACATGCTGCTGCCATCTGTTGACGCGCTGCAGGAGTTCAAGGTCGAGTCGGGCCTCTTCGACGCGGAGTACGGGCGGGCGATCGCGCAGATTAACGCGTCCACGAAGTCCGGCACCAATCAGCTGCACGGCTCCGTTTTCCAGTTCCACCGGAATTCGGCGCTGGACGCCAGGAACTATTTCGACCCGAAGAATCGTCCCATTCCGCCATTCAGACGCAATCAGTATGGGTTGACCACCGGCGGGCCTGTCGTGAGGAACCGACTGTTCTTCATGGTCAACTGGGAGGGGCTCCGCGAGCGCAAGTCGCTGACGGCATCCCCTTCGGTCCCGCTCACCGCCTGGCGCAGCGGCGACTTTTCAGGGCTGCGGGACGCCAGCGGCGCGCTGATTCCGATTTACGATCCGGCGACGCGGGTGTTCGATGCCGCGGGGAACGTGCTCCAGGCGCCCACCGCGTTTCCGAACAACGTCATCCCCGCGGGCCGCATCCATCCCGCCTCGAAAAAGCTCGCGGAGTTCTACCCGCTGCCGGAGGTCGAGCGTACCGGTGCCAACTTCACGAACCACGAGGCGCGGACCGTCGACGCGGATCAGTTCACCTATCGGCTCGATTTCAGCCAGAGCTCGAGGTCCAACTGGTTCCTGCGCCACAGCATCTCGCGCGAGCTCGGCTACGACCCGTTCGCGATCCCGAATATGGGGATCAACACCGATACCGACGTGGCGCAGGCGGTCGTGGGCAACACGCGCTCGTTCGGATCGAACAAGGTGAACGACATCCGAATCGGCTACGGCCACCTGAAGAACGGGCACATCTCGCGGCGCGCCAACAACGTGAACGTGGTCGCCGATCTCGGCATCAACATCCCGAACGAGAATCCGCTCTACTGGGGCGTCCCGAATATCGGCATCACGGGCCTGTCGGGGGTCGGCGAGGAGAGCGACGCGCCGTTCATCAACGACGACACGACCTTTCAGATCGTTGACAATTTTTCGTGGGTCTTCGGTCAGCACTCCGTGAAGTTCGGCGGCGAGGTGCGGAAGGTGATTTACGACCAGATCGGCGGCGTCGTCACGCGCGGCCGGTTCGCGTTCGACGGACGCTACACGCAGAACCCGCTGCTGCCGGCGGCGCAGCGGGGCGGGGCGGCGTTTGCCGATTTCCTCCTGGGGCACTTCAACCGCGCCGAAGGGCAGGTGGGCGCGCCCATCGCGAACTTCCGCTCGAACTACTTCGCGCTGTTCCTGCAGGACAGCTGGAAGGCGCGATCGAATCTCACGATCAACTACGGCCTGCGGTGGGAATACGACCAGCCGTTCTGGGACGAGAACGATGCGATCGTCAACATCGACTTCAAATGGGACAACTCCGCGGAGCCGGTGTTCGTGCGCGCCGGCACGGGGGACCCGTTCGAAGGCAATCCGCCGTTTCGCCTCGCCTCCGACGTCCAGTACGTCCGGGATGGCCGCTTCGGCAGGGGGGCTTACCGGAGCGACTTCAATGACTTCGCACCGCGGGTCGGCATCGCCTGGGCGATTTCGCCGAAGACGGTGATCCGCAGCGGCGGGGGCATCTACTACGTTCGCGACATCGGCAACGCCGTGTTCGACACCGTGCGCAACGCGCCGTTCACGATCAGACGCGACGAGCCGGCCGAGAGCTTCCGGCCGAACCTGAGCTTCGAGCAGCCGTTCGCGCGAACAGGCGCCCCGACCTTCATCCTCGCCAACCAGTACGACGAGCCTTCGACCTACATCGCCCAGTGGTCACTCGGCGCCCAGCGGGAGCTGAGCGACAGCCTTACCGCGGAAGCGACGTACTTTGGATCCGCCGGCGTGCACCTCCGGCGCTTGATGAGTTACAACAACCCGGAGCCGAGCCAGCTCGCCAACTCCAACCTCGCGCGGCCCTTCCCGAAGTTCGGCAGCATCCAGGTCATGAGCGCGCCAGGCCACTCGAGCTACCATGCGCTGTATTTGAAGCTGCAGCGGCGCTTCTCCCGGGGGTTCACTTTTCTCAGCTCCTTTTCCTGGGGGAAATCCATCGACAACGGGAGCGGCATCCGAACGACCGACGGTGATCCGCTCACGCCGTCGAACAACTACGACCTTGATCTCGAGCGCGGCTTGTCGGCGTTCGACTTCCGTCGCCGCCTGACGACCACATGGCTGTGGGAGCTGCCGTTCGGCAGGGACAAGCACTGGATGAACGAGGGGGGCGTCGCGGCTGCCGTCCTCGGCGGCTGGCAGTTCGGGGGCATCCTGACACTGCAGGACGGCTTCCCGTTCACGGTGACCTGCGGTCCGGGGAACATCCAGAACGGCGGGGGTATCTGCTATCCCGATGCTACCGGGGTCGACTGGCGGCTCGCCCGCAACGAGCGAACCCGGACGCGCTACTTCAATACCGAAGCGTTCGTCGATCGCAACCCCGCGGGGGGCCCGTTCCGATACGGCACCGTGGGGCGCAACTCGCTCATCGGCCCGGGCTTCATCAGTCTGGACGCGTCTGCGAACAAGAAGTTCACCCTGCGCGGCGACACGCACCTCGAGCTTCGCGTGGAGGCCTTCAACCTGCCGAACCTGCCCATCTGGAACCAGCCCGGATCACAGCTCAGGACGCCGAACTTCGGCGTGATCAACAGCACGAGGCTCGATTCGCGGCAGGTCCAGGTCGGCTTGAAACTGGTGTTTTGATCGCGAGGCCCGAGAGCACGGACAACAGGGCGAGACCGGCGTCTCGCCCTGCTTCGCATTGTTCTTACGATCGTCGTGCGACGTGGGCTGCTCTCACCGACCCTCGCTGCGCTCGAGCGTCACGAACAATGTCGTGGCACCACGGTGGACCAGCAGGAGCGCCGGCCGGTCCCCGGTCTTCAGCGCCGAGCGGAGCGCATCTGCCCCCTCGACAGCCTTGCCGTCTACCTGCTCGATGACATCTCCGGGGCTGAGGCCCGCTGCCGCCGCGCGCCCGGCCGGCTGCACCTGCCGGATGACGACGCCGGCTTTCGCCTCGACGCCGAGCTCCTTCGCCGCCTCTCGCGTCAGCGGTTCGACAGCCATCCCGAACCCACCTTCGTCGGCGGATCCATCAGGCAAGTCACCCTTCGCGCCGGCGCTCTTCAGCTCGGCGAGCGTCACGTCTACCGTCCGTTCCTTCCCGTCGCGCAGGATCGTGAGCTGCGCCTTCGTCCCTGGGAGCAACTGCGCCACCTGATTGCGAAGCACGTTGCCGTCCGTCACCGCCGTGCCGTTGAGCGCGACGATCACGTCACCGCGGCGGATGCCCCCCTTCTCGGCCGCGCTGTCGGCCTGAACGTTGCTGACAAGGGCGCCTCGCACCTCGCCCAACCCAAGGCTCCGCGCGATGTCGGAGGTCACCGGCTGGATGGTCACACCCAGCATGCCGCGCCGCACCTCCCCGTGATCGATGAGCTGCGTCATCACGTTGCGCGCCATGTTCGCCGGAATGGCGAAGCCGATCCCGATGTTGCCGCCGGAGGGCGACAGGATCTGCGAGTTGATCCCGATGAGCTCACCGCGCGTATTCACCAGCGCGCCGCCGGAGTTGCCGCGGTTGATCGGCGCATCGGTCTGGATGAAGTCTTCGAAGCTGCCGTCGCCCGCGCCGCGGGTGGCCCGCCCCTTCGCGCTGACGATCCCCATGGTGACGGTCTGCCCGACGCCGAGGGGGTTGCCGATCGTGAGCACGACGTCACCGGTGCGAACCGCATCCGAATTGCCGAGCTCGAGCGTGTGCAGGTTGCTGCCGTCAATCTTCAGGACCGCCAGATCGCTCGGCGCATCCGAGCCGACGACTTTGGCCTTCATGCTGCGCCCGTCGCTCAGCTCGACGGTCACCTGCTCGGCGCCTTCCACCACATGGGCATTGGTGAGGATGTAGCCGTCCGCTCTCACGATCACGCCCGATCCAAGTCCGCCCTGCCGCTCCGGCGGGAGCTGCGGCTGCATCCGGTTGCCGAAGCGCTCGCCAAAAAACTCCCGGAACAGCGGATGGTCTGGCAGGTCCTGGCTGACCCGCTTGACGCTCCGTTCGGCTCGGATCGTGACGACGGCCGGTGCCGCCTGCTCGACCATGGGTGCGTAGGTGTCACCGCCCGCGCCAATGGTGCGTGAGGCCGCGCCGGCCGACGCCGCGACCGCGGAGGACTCGGGCGCCGCGGCAACGTTGCCCGCACCGGATTTCGAGGCAGTCCAGCCGACGAGCGAACCCGTCAGCAGGAGGGCGGCCGCAGCGGCTCCCATCCTGCCGCGAAGTGATGTGCGCCGGTCGGGCGCGCCGCCGAATGTATCCTTGAAATTCATGGTGCTGGTCTCCTGTCTGATGGACGTAACGATGACTGCACCAAGAATAAGGATCGGCGATTACGCGTTCATGTCCCGTGCATTACACGCGTGAAATGTTCTGGACGTCGGGGAGCCTCAGCTCGAACCTGCTGCCAGCCCCCGGAGCGGAGATCGCCGCCACGGTCCCCCCATGGGCTTCGACAATCGCCTTGACCAGGCTGAGCCCGAGGCCCAGCCCTCGCTCGGATCGGCTTTTATCGCCGCGATAGAGTCGATCCCAGATGCGCGGCAGCTCGTCGGCCGGGATG
>JALZOC010000863.1 GCA_030857365.1 Acidobacteriota bacterium | reverse complement strand
GTTGACGGCGTGGCCGGTCCCTCGGCCGGACCAGTGGCTGGAGTATGTGAACCAGGCGACAAGCGATCCAGAGCTCGCGGCGTTGCGCGGGTCCGTCTGTCGCGGTACGCCGTATGGGGGGCCAGCATGGGTCCAGCGGGTGACTGGGCAGAGTGGCCTGGAGTTCACGCTCCGGCCGCGTGGCCGTCCCTGCCGGGTGTAATGTTCCACGCCTGACGGCTCAATGACTTACCGTAAAGGTGAGTGTCCCCATTATCGGCTCGAGAGGAACAACTCGTACCCCATGTTGGCGACCTCGCGCTCGTAGCGATAGCCGAGCCGATCGAGAAAGTCCTTGAACCCGCTCATCTCTCCGTCGGGCACCTCGAAGCCGGCGAGCACGCGGCCGAAATCAGCCCCGTGATTGCGGTAGTGGAACAGGCTGATGTTCCAACGCCCTCCGAGCTGATCGAGGAAGGCCATCAGCGCACCGGGCCGCTCGGGGAATTCGAACCGGCAGAGCTGCTCGTTGGCCACCTCCGCGCTGCGGCCGCCCACCATGTGGCGCACGTGCAGCTTGGCGGTCTCGTCATGGGTCAAAATCGCCGTGCGATAGCCGCGCTCTTCGAACGCCGCCGCCAGCGCGGCGGCGTCTTCCCGCGACCGTGTCGCAATCCCGACGAAGATGTGCGCCTGGTCACGTCCGCTCAGACGATAGTTGAACTCCGTGACGACCCGGCGCCCGATGGCGGAGCAGAATTCGCGGAACGCGCCCGGGCGCTCGGGAATCGTGACGCCGAACAACGCCTCCCGCGACTCGCCGAGCTCCGCGCGCTCGGCCACGAACCGAAGCCGGTCGAAGTTCATGTTCGCGCCGCTCAGGATGGCGGCGAGCCGTGCGCCGGTGGTGCCGGTTCGGGTCACCCACGCACGCAGTCCGGCCACCGCAAGCGCGCCGGCGGGTTCGAGGATCGACCGCGTGTCGTCGAAGATCTCCTTGATGGCCGCGCATATCTCGTCGTTCGACACACGCACGATCTCGTCGACGGTCGCCTGGACGATCGGAAACGTGATCTCTCCCACCTCCCGCACGGCGACGCCGTCGGCAAAGATGCCCACGCCGTCGAGGGTGACGCGGCGTCCGGCCGCCATGGACTGGAACATCGCGTCCGCCTCGAACGGCTCCACGCCGATGACCCGGATCGACGGCTTCAGCGCCTTGACGTAGCTCGCGATGCCCGCGATCAGCCCCCCGCCGCCCACCGGCACGAAGATCGCCGACACATCGCCGAGCCGGTGGCGCAGGATCTCATTGCCGATGGTCCCCTGCCCCGCGATCACGAGCGGGTCGTCGAACGGGTGGACGAAGGCGAGCCCGGTCGAGCGCGCCAGGTCGTCGCAGTGCGCCTTGGCGTCCCCGTACGTATCGCCGCTCAGCACCACCTCCGCGCCCATGTCCCGCACGGCGTCCACTTTGATTTCCGGGGTGGTCTGCGGCATCACGATGAGCGCCCGGATGCCGAGGTGGCGCGCCGAGAACGCCACGCCCTGCGCGTGGTTCCCGGCGCTCGCCGCAATCACCCCGGCGCTGCGCGCCGCGTGCGACAGATGCGCGATGTGGTTGTACGCACCACGAATCTTGAAACTGAAAATCGGCTGCAGGTCTTCGCGCTTGAGCAGCACGCTGTTCTGCAGCCCCCTGGACAGCCGCGGCGCGGCCTCGAGGGGCGTCTCCTGCGCGACGTCGTAGACGCGGCTGGTCAGGATGAGCCGCAGCATCGCTTCCGGGTCGACCTGCAGGGTGCGCGCGGAGGGCATCGTGTATTCAGGCATCATCGGTCGTCCCCTTCAGTGCGCCGACAGCGAGTACACGTCGTTGAGGATCCCGGCCGCGGTCACTTCAGCGCCGGCACCCGGACCGCTGATGACGAGCGGTTCTGCCCGGTATCGCCTCGTGGTGAAGGCAATCAGGTTTCGTGTCCCCTGCAGCGCGCCAATCGGGCCGTTCGCCGGGACAGCGATGAGCCGTGCCGACACGCCGCGCGCGGTCGCCGTCACGACGTAGCGCAGCACCCGGCCGCGCCCGGCCTCCCGCGCCGTTCGCGCCGCCCAGGCCGCGTCCAGCGTCGA
>JALZOC010000862.1:1770-2111 GCA_030857365.1 Acidobacteriota bacterium | reverse complement strand
TTTCGACGTCGGCGATCGGGTGGTGTCGCCAGCGCTGCGCGCCTTTGGCATCCGCACCCTCGAGACACTGGTCGTGACGCACGGCGACCCTGACCACCTCGGCGGCGCGCCAGCGATCATGCGACGGTTCGCGCCCTCTGCGGTGTGGGAGGGCGTACCAGTCCCGCCGAACGTCAAGCTGCACGAGCTCGCGTCAACTGCCGCAGCCGCCGGCATGTCGTGGCGCACCGTGCAGGCCGGCGATCGCGTGCGGAAGGGCGCGGTGGAGATTCGTGTGCTGCATCCCCCGCTGCCGGACTGGGAGCGACAACGTGTGCGCAATGAAGATTCCGTCGTGCTCG
>JALZOC010000862.1:1083-1760 GCA_030857365.1 Acidobacteriota bacterium | reverse complement strand
ATCAGGATGGGTGATGTGTCCGTCGTGCTGCCCGGAGACGTCGGCGTTGAGGGGGAGCGAAGGATGCTCCCGGGGCTCGCGCTGGGCCCGATTGCCATCATCAAGGCTCCGCATCACGGAAGCGCTTCTTCGAGCACCGAAGCATTCGTGCGGGCTGCCCGCCCGGCCGCCGTCGTCTTCAGCGCCGGCCGCGGCAACCGCTTCGGCCACCCCGCGCCTGCGGTCGTCGACCGCTATCGCCGGGCCGGGGCGCAGATGTTCCGCACGAATGAGGATGGTGCCGTGGTGCTGGATACCGATGGGAGGACCGTTCAGATTTCGACGTGGAGCGGGCGCCGCGTCACCCTGCGTAGGCCGGGGCTTTAGCCCCGGCTCCTGGGGCCCTCGTACGTAGGGCCACCGAACGTACCCAGGCCGGGGCTATGGCCCCGGCCTGCCTCGTGGGCCGCTGTCATGGAAGCACGTGCGGACGCACCGCCTCCACGACCCAGCGCGCTGAGTCGCGCGCAAGCTCCGCGTCTGCACGCTTGTAGAATCCGGAGGGCGTGATGTCGTCCGCGCCGTAGAAAGCGAGCTCGCGGTCGCGGCGAAGCTGGCGCGAGATACTCGCCAGCCGCGGCATCGACGCGCGCAGCGCCGCGGGCAGCTTGTCCTGCTCCGACAGCAGCACGTCGGCG
>JALZOC010000862.1:0-1073 GCA_030857365.1 Acidobacteriota bacterium | reverse complement strand
CCGCCAGAACGCAACAACCCTTTCAACGCCAGCTCCACGAGCTCCTGCGACTCGCGCACGACATCCGCCCAGCTCTCGGCATCGAACAGCACGTCGAGCGCGCGCAGCCGCACAGCGGCGCGGCGGACGTGATCGGCGGCGAGCTCCGGATTGCGCATCACGCCGCGGCTGTCCAGTACGGCTGCCCCTGCACCACTTTCCGCACCACGCGCCCGGCGGCGATTGCCTGCCGTGCCGCGAGCAATTGCGCCGACAGCTCGCCGGTTCGCTCGTAGATCACCAGCCCCTCGACAGAGGCTTCGTACCACAAGGCGGAGAGCCCGCTGCCCTCATCCGGCAGATGGACGAAGTGCACGTCGACGCTTCGTCCTTCCCACGTGAGCGGATCGGCGTCCCACGTGCTGTAGGTCGCCCGGACGAGCGGCACCGACTTGTCAACCACCACGAGAGCGTCGATGTCCGACTCGCTCCCGGCGTCGTTCCGAGCCCATGAGCCGTGGGCAATCACGCCAGCCAGTTGTGTCCCGAACATGCGGGCCGAACGGGTGACCACCTCCAGCCAGGGCCCTGCCAGCGCGAGGCTCGGTCCGGGCGCCGCCAGGCGGCGCACGCAGTACTCGTTGACGGAGGTCGCCACCGCCGTCGCGGATGACTGCACTAGCGCGTGGAGCGCAACCGGCAGGCGGAGCAGCAGCTTGCCGGACGGGGTGCGCGCGGGCGGTTTCTTCCTCATGGAAAGAATGATATCACGTAGTGTGAATACTCGATATCAGTCAGTGACCCGACGCGGTCGCGAGGAAGCCGAATTGCCTACAGTTCGTGAATGTTCCGGGCCTAGAGCCCTCGCGCTTTGAGCCGCTGCCACTCCGCCTCCATCTCCTCGAGCGACGCATCGTGCACCGACGAGCCGCGCGCCTCGAGCGCCTGTTCCACCTGCTCGAACCGCGCACTGAACTTCTCATTCGCCTTCCGCAGGGCGGACTCCGGCTCAATACCCAGCTGCCTGGCGAGGCTGGCGATGGTGAAGAGCAGATCGCCAATCTCTTCCGCTGTGCGGGCAGTTCCCTCGGATT
>JALZOC010000150.1 GCA_030857365.1 Acidobacteriota bacterium | reverse complement strand
CCCCAGCGCGCGAAGAACGCGCGCCGGGGGCCCCGCCACAGGCCGGAAAAACGTCCCGCCGGCGGCTCGTCGGCGGCAGCGCGGGGCCCCCGAGACCCCACGCGGATCTCTGGCGCCTCCGGGATGTTTTTCCGACTGACGCTCGCGCGGCCTGCTCCAAGGGTTCTCTACGCGAACGACCGCCATCGACCGCGGTGCGTCCATGACGTCCACCCCTCAAGCTATCCGCAAGCAGATCGCCGCGGGCAAGCTCGATCCGATCTACCTGATCGTCGGCGATGACGACGTGGAGATGTCGCGGCTGGCGGCGGATCTGTCGTCCGTGGTCGAAGACGAGCTGAGGGCGTTCAACCTCGATCGGCTGTACGCCGGCGAGAAGAGCGGCTCGCCTCACGCAATCGTGCAGGCGTCGCGCACCCTGCCGATGATGGGCGACCGGCGAGTCGTCGTCGTCCTGCGCGCGGAGAGAATCCTCAAGCCGAAGCGCGGTGGCAAACCCGAGGACGAAGGCGGAGAGACGCCGGCGGACGTCGATGTGCTCGAAGCGTACGTGCGGAGTCCGGAACCGCTGACGACGCTCGTGCTGGTGGCTGCTGACGTGGATCGTGTGCGGCGGCTGTACAAGGCGCTTCACAAGCAGGCGACGATCGTGGAGTGCTGGGGGCTGAAGGGGAGCAAAGACGGCAAAGGGGTCGATCTGCGGCAGGTCGCGAGGCAGGCGGAGGCGCTCGTCAAGGGAGCGGTCGCGGACGCGGGGCAGCAGATCGATGCCGAAGCGGTCCGGCTGATCGCGGCACGCGCCGGCACGGACATCGCTACGCTGCGTGGAGACGTCGAGCGGCTGCTGCTGTATGCGGCGGAAAAGCCAAAAATCTCCGTAGAGGACGTGCAGGCTGTCGTCACGGCCGAAACGTCTCAGGATGACTGGGCCGTCACGAACGCAATCCAGAACGGGAACACCGGGAAGGCGCTGCGAGAGCTTGGGCTCGCGCTGGACGGCGGCGGGGTGCCTTACATGATTCTGGGACAGCTTGCGTGGTTCGTTCGCGAACGCCTGGTGCAGGCCGACCCTCGCCGCGTGCGGCCCGCGATCGAGGCGCTGTTCCGCACGGATTTGGAGCTCAAGAGCTCTGGAGGCGACCCGCGGATCCTGCTGGAGCGGCTTGTCGTGGATTTGTGCCGGAGGAGCTGACAGCTCCTCGAAGCGCCGCAGGCGGGTCCTGTCCGCGAACAGCCCCACCGGGTGCTCAGGCAAATGCGCTTGTCACGGGAGAGCCTTCCGCGCCCGGCGGGGCGCCCCGTTCGCGGCCACCCGCGCGAGGCGCTACTTGTCCGCCTGGCAGTTATGCCGCTGCGGCGGGATTTCTTGGCGACGGGGCTGGCGAGGCGCGACTTGTAGCGGCCGGCGGTGCTCTTGTGAATATGTTTTCTTCGCCATCTTGTGCGTATCTCGCACTGAAGGATCCGGAGAACGCGCGCCGTACGACGTGCGTCATCAGGCTTCACGCCGGCAGGTGCAGGGTAACCTATCGGCGCTCGGCTCCGCAGGTCAACTGCGCGTGTCTCGCCCGAACGGTCCCTGCCAGCCTTGCTCGGTGAGTTGTCGGCTCACTTCACACCAGCGCGCGTGCAGTCCGTCGGATGATTCGTGCTGTTCCGTTTGGTGCACGCCGTCCGGTGTGATGAGGGTGAGGACGTGGGGCGCGCCGGGGTAGATTTCACACTGCGTGAACTCGTGCTCTCGCGTGAAGAAGTAGATCAAGATTGAACTCCTGATGATGCGTGTTCGATGCGTTGTGCGCGGCAAGCCGACGCCGACGAGCTAAGCGCAATCAAAACGCCAGGCCACAGGCGCCCAGGCCGCTCACGGGTTAACCCGATTCACTGGCTGGGTTTGCAGGATCGGTGATCTAAACGAGCGCCAGGCGTGTGCGCTCTCAGAATGGTCCGTAACGGAACACAGGCCGCCTTTTCTGGCCGCCACGCATACCCTCGCAGTTGCGGTCCGCGGCCTGACGGACACCAGCAGCAGAGATCGCTAGACCGAGACGATCCCTGCCCGCCTTGTTCCGCTGACCGCCACTCGAGCCACGCGCCGCGGCGGTAGACGCTCCGGCTACCGCACGCGATCCGCGATGGTGTCGGTGTGATAAGCCGAGTGTTCCCTGGAGTCGAGCCACCCCTGACCGCCTGCGGGATTCGCTGTTCGATCCAGGCCAAAATCCTGCCACGAGTTGTAGCGGTCGACTGTGAGGAACTGCCACGGACCGCCTTCCAGATGCGTCATGAGCAGGCTGTTGACTGTCACCTTCGAGCTCGGAGCGGGCTGGCTCAGCGCCTGCACGAGCTGCTCCCGGTGGCCCGGGACCGCACGATGGACGCCGACGACATACACGGCGTTCCCCGACTGGTCACCGGTCAGTCCCATGAGGCGCTGGAACTCTGGCCATGCGGGGCCCGAGACGAACGTGTCGTCGTGCCACGCACGCGTCGCGGGTTCAGGACCCTGTGGCTGCGGTGTGATCTCGACTGAGCCTTTCGGCCCGACGTGATGAATCAGGCAGTAGTCCCAATCGGCGCCTTCCTGATGGCGCAGTAGAAGGAAATGGGAGGCCATCGGATCCTTCGGGTCCTGCTGCTGCAGTTGTTTCTCGAGCGCGGCAGCTTGACCGGGAGCGGCCTTGACGAACATCACGTTGTAGACATCGGTCGCCGCCCCGCCGGGTGGAGGCACGGCTGGCGGCGTCTGCGCTTCAGCAGCGGTCACGGAGGCGCAGAGCGCGGCTGCGAGGAGAACGTGCAAACTCTTCATGTGTGGGCTCCTTGGGGATGAACTCTGGACATCTCGTGGACAATTTTCCGCCCAGCGGTGCGCAAAACGAGCATCCAACGTTCAAGGCTGCTTTGCGACACGGGTCGACTGTGTGGCGACGCAGCGCCACTCCCCCTGGTCCTTGAGGAACGTGTCGGTGAACCGATACTCGCCGCTGATGTCCTGGCCTTTATACGTGCCCTTGAGCACATTGCGCCCTGTCACGACTGCGGTATCACCGCCGTAGATCCGCACCTTCACGTCATGGACCGAGGCCGACTCTGCCTTGAAGGCACCCGACTTGAGATCCGCGAGGTCCTCGCTGCGCGTCACGAGCCGACCATCCGGACTCACGAATGTGTAATCCGGGTGAGCAGTGCGTTCCATGAAGCCCACATCACCTTTGACCATCGCCTGCGCCCAGTCGCGTTCGATTTGCGTCAGGCGCTGCTCGTCCCCGGCACTTTGACGCTGTTGAGTCGATGCGACGGTCGTCGCAGCCAGCCCCAACATCAGCGCCACCGAACACCGTGCAATAGCTACTCGCATACCACACCTCCATTGCTTGTAGCGGGACCATAACACACACAAGAGGTTCGGTGTGTGCCTCCTGCCTGGACGAGGTCGCCGCTTCAGGCGGCGGACTGAAGATACAAAATTTACGGCGCCGGGCTTCGGAAATGCTGGGCCGATCAGCCAGACGAAGCTGCAACGTTTGAGGCTGACCGGCGAGAGCTCAACGATGCGAGCCGCCGATTAACGGTCGGAGCGGGCCGGCCGCTAGTTCTTGCCCCAGCAGGGAAGCTGTTGCCGGGGATCGTGTTCCCCGGCTCGGCGCCCGTGTGCCATCGCGGTCCACACCTCCGCGCACTCGGAGCAGTGGTAATGCAGGAAGGTCTGTCCGGCTCCCGTGAGGACCACGTGGCGTCCGCGGCAGAACGGGCACGGAAACAGATCCTCAAAGGAAGGCACGGCCATCTGCGGTCTTTCGTCCCTATTCACCGTGGACCGGCCAGTCCGAAAGCTCCGGCCGCGGCCGGTCGAAGGTCGAGTCCTGCAGCCCGGTGCCGGACAACAGACCAGAGTCAACCCCTACCCCCAGCAGCTGGATCAGCACGCCGAAGATCATGAGGGCAAGGCAGAGGCGGCAATGCTTCTCTTCGATAACGGTCACACTGCGATCTCATCAAGAGCGTGGCCACCAGGATTCGGGAGGATATTGCGCTGGGCGTGCGCGGAAGTCGGCGGTCTGGAAGATTTTGTCCTCGTCGACAGCAGAACACTGGACCGGCGTTTACGCCTTTTTGGAATGTGCGGGCGACGCGGGGGCGCTCTCTTCGAGCGCCAGCTGGTCGCCGACCTGGGTCGTGCCCACGCCGGGGTGCCCGGCGGCGAACTCGAGGACGGCAAACGCACGCACCGCGACGGCCAGGCGGCGCGCCTTGAGCGCGAAGACGCGTTTGACGACTCGTCCGTCCCGCGTGATGAACAGGACGTCGATGGGGAACTGCATCCCGAAGGTGTGGATGGCGTTCGACGGAGCAATGGCGATCACCGTGTCCAGCGGCAGCGTTCGTCGCCCCAGCAGTCCCTTGCGGCGACTCGGCGAGTCGAATGCCGGTTCGACAACGGCGGCCAGCACCAGACTGCGGCTCCGGTTCACGAGCCGGTGGTCGCGCGCATGCTTCGCGAGCAGTGGCTGGAACAGGTGAGGCCTGGCCAACGTTGTCCTCGAGTGCTCGGGGTTAAAGAACGGCGTCGACTGAGCGGCGTGCGAGCAGCGAATCCGCCAGGCCCCACGTCCGTCGGCGTCCCGGCACGGGACTCTGCGCGACGCCCTGTTCCGCCTTCCAGTATTGAATCACACTCTCGATGATCCCGTTCAGCTGCACACGGGGCTCGTATCCCACCGCACGTCGCACCTTGGTGATGTCCGGTACTCGCCGCGGCATATCCTCGAAGTTCCCGTCGAACGCCTGCTCGTAGGATACGAAACGAAGTTCAGAGCGGCTGCCCGTGATCTCGCGCACTCGCAGCGCCAGGTCGCGAATGGAGATTTCCTCGCCATTGCCGATGTTGAAGACCTCGCCTTCGGCGCGCGGCTCATTGATGAGGGCCATCATAGCCCACACGACATCGCCCACCCAGGTAAAGCTTCGGGTCTGCGAGCCGTCACCATGGATGGTGATGGGCGTGCCGGCGAGGGACCACCGGACGAAGTTGGGGAGCACCATGCCGTAGCGGCTGCTCTGACGGGGGCCGACGGTGTTGAAGAGCCGCACGACCGTGACCGGAAGATCGTGCTGCTTCGCGTAGCCGAGCGCCAGGAACTCGTCGAGCAGTTTGCTCGTGGCGTAGTTCCAGCGAGTCTTGTTCGGAGGGCCGAGCACCAGGTCGGCATCCTCGCTGTACGGCAACGCGCGGCTTTTTCCATAGACCTCGGAGGTAGACGCGACGAGCACCCGCTTCCGGTAGCGCTGTGCGGCGGCCAGGACGGTCTCGGTCCCATTGACGTTCGTGTGAATCGTTCGGATCGGCTCTTCGCAGACCAGCCGGACTCCCAGCGCCGCGGCGAGGTGGAACACCACGTCCGCCTGCGCTACCAGTGGTTCCACCGCGGCCGCATTCGTGACCGAGTCGATCACGCACCGAAATCCAGGCGTTCCGGAGAGATGCGCGATGTTCTCGAGCCGGCCGGTGGACAGGTCGTCCAACACGGTGACCTCGTGGCCGTGCAGGACGAGTGCCTCCGCCAGGTGTGACCCGATGAATCCCGCTCCGCCTGTGATCAACGCGCGCATCAGTCGCTCCTTGTTTGAAGTGTTCGAAGTCTGCTATCCCGGGTGCGCCGCGACGTAATGTCTGGTCTTGCGCAGCGCCGGTACCGTTCGAGGCTCAGAATCGCCGCAGCAATGTGACGCCGCCGCTCGTGCCCCTGAATGCGCCGCTGTCGAGCCGCTGGTTGTTCGTCGCACTGGCATGAACCTTCAGCAGCCACTGCCGGTAGATGCCGAACGTCGCCTCCACCGAGGCATTGCTGCCCGGCCGGAAGGATCGAGCCACGTCGTCCCGCTGCCCCCCGAGCCCCGCCGACACGCCGATGCCGATGTTCTCCGACGCCTTCCAGTACGGCGACAGCACGACTGAGTAGTACTCGTAACGGCCCGGGTCGTAGTAGCCGTTGTCGAGGTTCCGCCGCGCGCCGAATTGGTGCAGCAGCAGGCCCAGATCGAGATTCAGGTGCTGCGTGCGCGCGACGGCCGCCGTGGGCGCGACGAACACCTCCCAGCGGCTGTTGCGATCCGAGAGATCTTCGTAGGAGCCTTCGACAACCAGCCGGGACCGCAGTCCCGGCGTCCAGTCCACCTGGGCCCGGTGGCCGACTCGGGTGATACCGAGCCCCGCCATGCGTGGTGAGATGGCCGCATACCCGGAACTGCGTTCCACCGACCCCGTGAAGGAGTCGGCCGGGGCGAACCTGACGAACGCCCCATACGTCCTGAGCCGGTGCCTTTCGGGCCGCGCCTCTCCGATAATCCCGCCGACCGTCAACGCGCCTACCCGCTGCGAGAGGCCCGCCCAGACCTGATCGACCGTGGCGGTTGCGGCGCCGGATGTCTGTTCGAGGCCGCTGCCCACGCGCGCCTGAAGATCGATGTGTTCATATCCTCCGTGC
>JALZOC010000861.1 GCA_030857365.1 Acidobacteriota bacterium | reverse complement strand
GTGGTCCTCCATCTCCTGGCCCTTGGGCGGCTTGGCGCCGAAGAGCGTGCGGCCGGCGTTGATCAGATCCGGACGCGTGAAATAGAACTGCTGATCGATGAGGAAGTACTCCTGCTCGGGCCCGCACGTCGCGTGCACGCGGTGCGCCTTCGATCCGAACAGCTTCAGGATCCGGACAGCCTGTTTCGACAAGGCTTCCATCGAGCGAAGCAGCGGGGTCTTCTGGTCGAGCGCCTCCCCCGTCCAGCTCACGAACGCCGTCGGAATCACCAGCGTGGTCCCGTTGGGTGTCACGAGCAGCCACGGCGGGCTGGTGGGATCCCACGCGGTATACCCGCGCGCCTCGAACGTGGACCGCATGCCTCCGGACGGGAAGCTGGACGCGTCCGGTTCTCCCTTGATGAGCTCTTTTCCGCTGAATTCGGCCACCGCGCGGCCATCGGACGTCGGCGTCAGGAATGAGTCGTGCTTCTCGGCCGTGATCCCAGTCATCGGCTGGAACCAGTGCGTATAGTGCGTCGCGCCGTGCTCGACCGCCCAGTCCTTCAGAGCGGCGGCGATGATGTGTGCCACCGACGAATCCAGCGACTCACCCTGCGCGACCGCATTCCGCAAAGCGCGATACACATCCTTCGGCAGCCGCGCGCGCTGCACCTCCTCGTTGAAGGTGAGCGATCCGAACTCGTCCGTCATTTTCTTGGCAGCGGCCGTCACGATCCGCTGATTGAGCGCGCTGCCCCAGAGACTGATGCTCTTGATGGCGTCGCCGGATGAAGCAGAACCCATTTTTGTGTCCTTTCGTGGTCGAGTCGTGGTCGCGGCTGGATGAGAACGAAGCGGTATAAATCCTCGAACGCGTATTATCCGTGCGGGTGGGCCGCGCTTCAAGGGGTCTGAACCCACTTGACGAACTTCGACAGAAGTCCGCCCCTGAACAACAAAAATGTTGGAAATGTTTCGGAGGGCCACTTCCGTCCGTCAGCTGCGTCGAACGTGCTAGAACCGACGGGTTTCCGCTCACCACCGCGGCGCGTGCGGCTCGTACGGCTCCTCCAGGCGGCGCAGCTCCTCGGCCGACAGTGTGATGTCGAGCGCCGCCACCGCCTGATCCAGCTGCTCCATCTTCGAGGCGCCGACGATCGGTGCCGTCACGCCGGGCTGCTGAACGATCCACGCCAGCGCGATCTGCGCGGGGGCGACGCCGCGCGCGCGAGCCACGGCGACCACCTGATCGACGATGCGGAAGTCGGAGTCGGCGTAGTACAGCCGGTGCGCGAAGTCGTCGGTCCGTGCGCGCTCGGTGTCTCCCTTGTCCGCCGTCCGCCGATTCCCGGCGAGAAACCCGCGCGCCAGCGGACTCCAGGGAATCACGCCGATTCCTTCGGCGCGACAGAGCGGGAGCATCTCGCGCTCCTCTTCGCGATACACCAGGTTGTAGTGGTTCTGCATCGAGACGAACCGCGTCCAGCCGTTCCGATCCGACGCATGCAGCGCCGTCGCGAACTGCCAGGCCCACATGCTCGACGCGCCGATGTAGCGTGCCTTTCCGGCTCGCACGACGTCGTGAAGCGCGAGGAGCGTCTCCTCGATCGGCGTGTCGGGATCCCAGCGGTGAATCTGATACAGGTCGACATGGTCGGTCCCGAGCCGGCGGAGAGACCCGTCGATGGAGGACAGGATGTGCTTCCTCGAGAGCCCACGGTCGTTCGGATCGGTGGACATCGGATGGAACACCTTCGTGGCGAGCACCACGTCGTCACGGCGCGCAAAGTCGCGCACCGCGCGGCCGAGGATCTCTTCCGAGGCGCCGATCGAATACATGTCCGCCGTGTCGAAGAAATTGATGCCGTACTCGAGCGCGCGCCTGATGAAAGGGCGCCCCGCGTCCTCGGGCAACACCCACGATCGCCAGCCGGGGTCGCCGTACGTCATCGTGCCGAGGCAGAGGTTCGAGACCTTGAGCCCTGTCCGACCGAGCGTCACGTAGTCCATGCGGGGGATGTTACCGGCGTGGGGGCGCGCGGCGGGCCGGCGCCTTGCCCGCGGTGCCGGGCTCCGCCCGGGGGTGGTAGACGAGCTCGCCGGCCTCGATGCGCACCGCGAGCTGGTTCTGTT
>JALZOC010000860.1 GCA_030857365.1 Acidobacteriota bacterium | reverse complement strand
GTGTAACTGTAACATGCGGCCGACGGCGGTACGTTGGTGAACGTCCTCGGCGGTGGCTGCCGCTGTACGCTGAAGGTAGCGAAGCGCCTGAACGCCGCTGCGGCGCCACAGCGTGTCGGGCTTCGGCATGTCCTCCGCGGTCCTGAGGGCCGTGCCATTTATCACCTCGACAGTTCTGGCACCGCATGAGTCTTAGCGCTCTTGTTCGTGATGACGAGCTGCACATCAAAACGGACGCCGAGCGCGCCAGCGAGCACGTGCTGCGCCCGTTTCATCAGCCAGGAGCTCTTCGCCCCAAGGCCCCGGAGGGCATGATGGCGATAGACAGCATTGGAGGGAACGACCGTGGATAAGGCAACGAATCAGCCCCTGAAGGTGGCCCAACTGCAGCGTCTCGGTGTGTATGCGACCGTGATCTTTGTGGCCTTCCTCATCGGTTTCATTCCGATGTGGCTTCGTGCGCGTACCCGCGCGAATGAGCGCGATGCGGTGCAGCAGGTGCTTCGTCTCACGCAGGCCGAGAACACGCTGGCGGCGGCTGCCATCCAGGCTCGCCGCGGGGACTACGAGCCGGCGCGCGAAGCCGCGAGTACGTTCTACACGAATCTGCGAGCCGAGCTCGACCGAGGCTCGTCGGTGTTTTCGGCGTCGCAGCGCGACATGCTGCAGCCGCTTCTCGCGCAGCGCGACCAGATGATCACGCTCCTCGCTCGGGCTGACCCGGCGGTTGCCGAGCGTCTGGCGGATACGTACGTGTCGTACCGGCGGGCGACCGGATCACTGCCCTCCCGCAGTACTGGCCAGTAACCAGGACTGGCGCGGCGCGATCACCGGGGGGAGGGTGCTCAGGGACGAGGCTGGGACGCGGAGGACGAGTGCCTGCGCGCACGAAATCCCGCGATCGTCCCATCGTCCGGCCCGTGCGGCGCGCCGCGCGCCAGATAGTCGAAGAACTGGCGTTCGACGCCGTCGACTTTCCATGTGGCGGGCCCGGGTCCGTCGCTCGCGGTCACGCCCCAGTTCGCCCTGCTGCACCCTCACGCGAACCTTGACGCCTTGCCGTTCAGCCAGGCGCTGCAGGGGCGATCGTGCGTGCATTCTGTCGCGCGCGGCTCAAGCGAGGGGCGCCGGAGAGCGATCGCCTCCAACTCGGCCTCACGGGCACCGCGCTGTCGCCGCTGCGGCCCGCCGGTGTGGCCGACATCAATGGCGCGCGCGTCGACGTCGTGTCGGACGGCAGCTTCATCGAGGCGGGCTCCGCGATCGAGGTCACGCGGGTCGACGGTAACCGGATTGTCGTGCGCGACCGGCTCGCGCCGCCGCAGAAAGAGTAAACCATATGACTGGACTCGACACCGGCGCGATGGGCGCCATCGGTTTATTGTTCGCGGCCGTCCTCGTACTCGTCTTCGTGCTGTATTTCGTACCGGTGCCGCTCTGGATCGCCGCCTGGTCCTCCGGGGCCCCGGTCGGGCTTTTCACGCTCGTGGGCATGCGGCTGAGACGCGTGCCGCCGTCCATCATCGTGAACGCAAGGATCAGTGCAGTGAAAGCCGGCCTGCAGGGCATCACCATCAACGATCTGGAGGCGCCCGGCGGCGCGAGAGATTCAGCGCGCTGTTGATCAACCCCACGTGATGAATCAGGAGACGCTTCCGGATGTTCGAGTGGCCGCGCAGATGCGTAATGCTTTCGACACGTGGCTCGTGCCGTCGTCGAGCCTGGTTGATCCGCTCTGCTGCAGGATGACACCAGGCATGACGGGCCACCGTTGCCTCTCGCCAATTTTCGGAACCCGCACCGGAGCAGCGACATCTGCCCGTCACGATTGGCGTGATGTACTGGCACTTCGTCGATGTAGTCTGGCTGGCGGTCTTCACGACGTTCTACCTCTCGCCGTACCTGGGCGGACCTGATGATGCCCGGCCTCCACAACCGAGCAGACAGTCGGTCGTCATGTCCGGCGATACGCGGCACGCCTTTGAACGACGGACGCGGTCATGCGATCGTCTCTTCCACCGGCCGGGCGATGTCGCTGAGCGTCGACGCGCTCCTCCCGTCGCTCGACCGCACAATACTGAACGATCCGTCGGTCTCGAGCACGACCGCCTCCACG
>JALZOC010000859.1 GCA_030857365.1 Acidobacteriota bacterium | reverse complement strand
GGGTACTGCCACGATCATCCGGGCGTCCGGGCCGACCTCGGGAGCTTTATCGGCGCCGCGGCCGCGGCGGCGGCGGTGCACAAGTCGTTCTACGCGATCGACGTGTGGCGGAATCCAGGCGTTTCCTCCTCGACCTCGTCACGTGCCTGCTATTGCCCGCATACGCTCGCCCGGTTCAGGACCGCGCTCGAACAGAAGTACGGCACGCTCGCGGCGCTGAATGGCGCCTGGGGACGGGCCTTCCCGGCGTGGAGCGCCGTGGGGCCACCACGCGGGTCCACGGGGCCGAGGCTCGGGGAGACGGCGGCGGCCGACTGGCGTCAGTTCATTGCGCGGAAGCTGCAGCAGGACCTGAAGTTCCGCGCCGATGCCTCCGCCCCGCGGGGAGCCCGGCCGGTGACGAGCCACTCAGACTCGGGGTTCCAGGGTGACGCCTGGCTGATGGCCTCGGTCGTCGACCACTACGGCACGTCACTCCGCCAAGCGGACATCCGCGGCGGCGCGCAGCCCTACAGCGCGCTTGCCCTGCTCGACCTTGCGCGGTCGGCGGCGCGCGATCGTTCCTGGTGGGTAGGGGCGCTGCAGGCCGGCGAGACCCAGACCGGGGCGCAATCCGCAACGGACCTGCGGCTGTGGGCGTGGGCCGCGATCTCCCGCGGCGCCGGCACGATCAGTTTCGATGACTGGCCGGGATTGAACCTGGCTGGAGCCGGCCTTCAGGGCGCCTCGAGTGCCGTGCGCGCGGCGGGCGAGTTTGCCGGTGTCGTCGGACGCAACAGCGGACTGTTCAGCCGGCTGCGCCCGCACCCCGCCACGGTCGCGATGCTTCAAGACAGAGATCTGTCAGGACGAACGGGTGGCGCTGCAACGCGGGAATCGGATCGTTTGCGCGGCGTGTACCGAGCCCTTGTGGACCGGAACATCCCGGTGGACTTCATCCACCCCGACGAAGTCGTCGCCGGGGTCGCCGCGCGCTACGAAGCCGTCTACACGTCGCAGGACCTCCTGCCGGCAGGGCCCGTGTCCGACGCGCTCAAAGCGTTCGTGAAAGCGGGCGGCATCGTGCTCGCCGGCACGACGGGTGAGTCGCAGCAGGTACCGGTCGGCGTTGATCCGGAAATCGGCATCGAGCCAGGTGGCGGGCTGGTGGAGGCGCGATTCCTCGAATCGGCGGACGCGCTGGTGCTCGTGGCGATGCACTACGGCGCCACGCCTCGGACCGTGACGTTCACCTTTGCGCCGGATGTGCCCGAGGCCATCTGGCAGAACCTGGAGACCGGCGCGGCCGTCAGCTTCGTCCAGTCTCCCGCGGGTCCGACGTATACCCGCGCCTTCGGGCCGCGAGACGTCCTGGTCCTCGTGCGCGGCAAGCGGCTTCGGTAGCACGCCGCCGCGCCGCCCGCATTCGGTGGGATGTGCGCCGGCGTCAGCGGAAGGCCTTGCTGTAGAACAGATCGTGTTCCCCTGGAGGCTCGAGCCCTGCAATCCTGACCGCCAGAGCGATCTGCGCCCAGTGGCGAATCTCGTGCAGCAGGATGTGAAACAGCAGCTTGCGTGAAGACATCGCCCACTGTTGCTCCAGCACCTCGAACCGCCGTACCTGGTCGGCGATCTCATCGTCCAGATCGCCGGCGTACTGCTCGAGCTCTCGGCGCACCGACGCGCCGTAGTCGAAGAGCGGAGGAGCATTGTTGCCGGTGAGACCTGTCAGGGACGCCACCGGCACGTCCATCAGCCGCTGCAGGTGCCGGCGTTCCACCAGGAAGATGTGGTCGATGAGCTTGCCCACCGTCGCGTGCCGATTCCCCGGCTGCACCGGTACGTCCATCGCCTCGGGATGCAGGAGCAGCCAGCCGCGCCATTTCTCGCGCTCAGCATTCGAGTACCGGAGCAGCTCCGCGAACTGGAGCGAAAGCGCCATGCGTCAGAATCCCCGAAACCGGAGCCCCGGGCCCTATTTCATCACTTCGTCGACAGTGACCGTGCTCACAGGCCCGAGGTTCAGGGCCCGGATGCGCGGCTCGATGGTCTTGAGATCGCCGACCACCACCACGGCGAACTTGTCCGGCTGGATGTAGCGTTCGGCCGCGCGCTGCACGTCCGCGTCGGTTACCGCT
>JALZOC010000858.1 GCA_030857365.1 Acidobacteriota bacterium | reverse complement strand
CCGCTCGGCCAGCATGGGCTCGAGCTGGAATCGTTCGTCCATCCTCACGAGAGTGTCGAACACGCCGGCGTTCAGGGGGTATTTCCCAAGATCCGGCCGCGACGGCAGCTCCGTCAGATAGCGGTCGGCGCCGACGCCAACTTGCAGCATCTGCTGCTCGATCGGCGCCGGTGTGCCGGGCGCGACGTCGGTGCCGCCGGATCGGGGCCGCTCACGGCACGCACTCGAGAGCGCTGCGAGCACGACGATAGCGCTCGCAGTCGTGATCACGTGGGCGGTCGATGAGCGCCCGCGCGGTCCGACTGGCGCGGGGGACAGGGTCAGCACGGAAGAACCGTCCACATGATATATGCGGTTCATCGCCACGTTGATAGAAGTACCCGTATGGGTGGCTCCAACGGCATGACGGTCGTGACCGTCTGGTGCGGGTGCCGCGTGGTCCGGCCCGTTCTCGTGCCATCAGTGAAAAAGCTTCCACGACCCTGGTGCCCGTCCCTGCGGCCCAACCGCGATCGGCGTGCGGTTACTCGACCCCCTGAGGGGCTCCTGAGGCTGTGCCTGCAGTGCGGTGCCCTCTCGGAATTCCGCGAGGCGTCCTCGGTGCGCGGGTCCGAAGTCGCTGTACTGTGCCTCGAGCGGCACGCTCATCATTATGCGCTCGCCGTTCGGTAGAAGATCTCCTTGCCGTCGCGGCGCCACCGCGGGAAGGTGCCGTTGTCGCTCGAGATCTGCGACTTGCCGCCGCCGGCCTCGAGCGACACGACATAGACCTTGGCCCGCCCCGACTCGTCCGAGACGTACACCATCGACTCGTTGTCGGGGTGTCGCCGGTCTCTCGATACAGCAGACGATAGCAACTGTCTTGAAAGTCAAGCGCCCCACCAGCAAGGTGAAATCGTCTACCGGTGTCACAGACTCCACGGACTGCAGCGGGAAGGTGAATTTACCGTCCGCGATCTCCGGCAGGGGGCCCGCCGATGTCTCGAGGATCTTCAATGTGGAGCAGATTGACGAGCAGCCGCTTCTTCAACGTGCCCGTCCTTTCATCGATCTGGTTAAGGTCGAAGAGATACAGCTTCTTCTGGCGGGCGATAGGGTGGACGGGATCTCGGCCCATCCGCTCAACTCAAAAAACACATCAGAGGCGATTACCCCGACGCACTGAAAAATCATCGGCGCTGCGACGATCATCTCGATTCACAGCATAGGTTCCCGTCGTACACGACTAATGACGATGGATGAACAACTGGGAAGATTCGGTATCGGCCAAAGCGATCGCGCTCGGTGCGATCCAGGTGAATCTCTCGCTGCAATGCGAGCATGCGCGACGCCGCCACCGGCCACGCGAATTGCCGGGCCGTTCGCCGACCC
Organism: Acidobacteriota bacterium; assembly: GCA_030857365.1. GTDB lineage: Bacteria > Acidobacteriota > Vicinamibacteria > Vicinamibacterales > 2-12-FULL-66-21 > JALZOC01. The sequence continues at coordinate 750 of JALZOC010000858.1, read as the reverse complement.
GCCTCGACCCGCCGCTCGCGCTCCGGATCGTTGACGAGTGCCGCAACGGCGGCGCTTGCCAGCTCAGAGGCATCGGCCCGGGCCATCCACGCATTCTGTTCCGTCGCGTAGGTGGTCAGGCCTCCACTATTTGGCAGCACCACCGGGATGCCGGCGGCCATCGCTTCCAGAGGTCCGATCCCGAACGGCTCGCGGCCATTCGGATGCACGAATAGATCGGCGGCTGCGAGCATGGCAAACAGCGCATCGCGACCACTGATGTGCGGGTGCAGGTGGACCGCGCCGGCTGCCGCCTTGGCAGCCCGTTCGACCGCATCGCGTGACGGACCGTCTCCGACCACCAATAGCTGCGCCTCCGCGATCCGCTGCCGCACTCGAGAGATGATCTCGGGAAGGATCGTCACGTTCTTCTCCGGTGCGAGGCGTCCGGCGTAGACGAGCAGGGGCGCAGTCAGTGTGATGCCGAACCGGGCCCGCAGCCTCACGCGAGCGGCGTGCCGCCGAATCGGCGAAACCTCGGGCACGGCGTCGACGCCCGGGGGAGCCACATGCACGCGGCGCACGTGCGGCGGACGCATGCCAGCCTGCAGCTCGCGCGCCGTATACATTGAGTTCGCGATATGCGCATCGAACATCCCGATGTAGATCCGTCCCAGGTATTCGCGTGCCGCGGCGACGCCGACAGAACCTCCGCCGACGTATGCCGCCAGCGCATCGTCGAGCCGTTCGCAAGTCGAGCCGATCAGGGTG
>JALZOC010000857.1 GCA_030857365.1 Acidobacteriota bacterium | reverse complement strand
CGCCCAGTCTTCGTCGTCCACATCGGCAGGGGAGAGGGCGACCAGCCGATCGCCGAGCGCGGACGCGAGCGCGGCCTGCGCGCCGTCGCGCTGGGAGGGGGTGCGGAAGAATACGCGCCAGCCGTCGCGCGCTTCGAGATCCTGGATGGCGAGCGGCTCGAAGCCGTCGAGCTCGGCGTAGAGCAGGTCGTGCAGCGTCCCCGTGTCGGGCCCGGGCGCGTACTGCACGTCCAGCGCCGGATAACTACCCAAAGATATCTTTGACGCGTTCGAAGAACGGCTTCTCGGCGGGATCGTCCTCGGAGTCCAGCTTCTCCTGCGGCAGCGTGCGTCCGAGCTCCTCGAGCAGATGCTTCTGCTCCTTCGACAGCTTCTTCGGAACCGCCACCCGCGCGATGACGTGCAGGTCGCCATGACCGCGTCCGTTCACGTGCGGCATACCCTTGCCGCGAAGCTTGAAGCGCGTGCCCGGTTGTGTGCCCGCCGGGACATGGACGTCCTCGCGCCCGCCGTCGAGGGTGGGCACCTTGATCGAGCCTCCGAGCGCCAGGGTGGGGAAGCTCACGGGCATCTCGCAGTAGAGATCGTCCTCCTCGCGGTGGAAGAACGAATGCTCCTGCACGTGCACGACCACGTAGAGGTCCCCTTGCGGGCCGCCGGCGGAGCCATGTTCGCCTTCCCCGTAGAGCCGGAGGCGCTGGCCGGTCGCGATGCCGGCGGGGATCTTCACCGTGAGCTTGCGCTCCCGGGCGACACGGCCGGCGCCCCGGCAGGTGAGGCACGGCTTCGCAATGGTCTTTCCGGTGCCGCGGCAGTTCGAGCAGGGGCGCGCGACTGTGAGGAAGCCCTGCTGATACCGCAGCTGCCCCGTCCCCTTGCACTGGCCGCACGTCTCGGCCGACGTGCCCTCGGCCGCGCCCGACCCCTTGCAGCTCTCGCAGGTCTCCTCGCGCGGGATCTGAATCGTGGTCTCAGTGCCGGTGGCGGACTCCTCGAACGAAATCTCGAGGTCGTAGCGCAAGTCGGCGCCACGCTGCGGACCGCCGCGCCTGCGGCGCTGTCCGAAGATGTCGCCGAGTCCGAACACGTCGCCGAGCCCCGAGAAGATGTCGGAGAAGTCGGCGAAGATGGTCGGGTCGAATCCGCCGGCTCCGGCGCCGCTGCTGACCCCCGCGTGTCCGAAACGATCGTACAGTCCGCGCTTCTGCGTATCGGCGAGGATCGCGTACGCCTCGGCCGCTTCCTTGAAGGCTTCCTCCGCCTTGTGGTCGCCGGGATTCCGGTCGGGGTGATACTTGAGCGCCAGCTTGCGATAGGCGCTCTTGATCTGCTGATCCGTCGCCCCGCGCTCGACGCCGAGCACTTCGTAATAATCCCGCTTCGTCGCGCTGCTCACCCTTTGGCCACCTTTACCATGGACGGCCGCAGCAACCGGTCGCCCAGCATGTATCCCCGGCGGAACTCTTCGATGATCTCGCCGTCGCGCCGCCCCTCCGCCGGCTCGTGCGACACGGCCTGGTGATAGTGCGGATCGAAATCGGTCCCGAGCGCGTCGAGCGGACGCACGCCGCGCTTGCGGAGGACCTCGCCGAGCTGGCGATGGATCAGCTCGACCCCACGGCGATACGCTTCGGCAGCGTCTCCGACGGCCTCGGTCTTGAGGGCGCGCTCGAGGTCGTCCATCAGGGGCAGCAGCTCCTCGATGATGCTCGACGCCGCGGCTTCCGACACCATCTGCCGCTCGCGGTCGACACGCTTTCGATAGTTGTCGAACTCCGCCTGCTTGCGGAGCAGGAGATCGTAGTACTCGTCGCGCTGCCGCTCGATCTCGGTCGGATCGGTCGGTTCAGCGACAGGGCTCGTTTCGTTGGGGGTATTGTCTTCCACGGCAGGCGTCTCGATTGCGCGATGAATACAGAAAGGTAAATAACCGGCTTCAGGGCTGAACGATCAAGGGCTCTTCACCATCCGCGTGATGGCGTTCGAGAGACTCTCTACCGCATTGATCGCGCGCGAATACCGCATCCGCGTCGGGCCAATCACGCCCACGGTCCCGGTATTGTGGCCGTCGGAATACGTGGAAACCACGAAGCTGAAGGGCTGCAGGTCGGGCGCGTGGTGTTC
>JALZOC010000856.1 GCA_030857365.1 Acidobacteriota bacterium | reverse complement strand
GAACTGGAAGAGAAGGCTGAAGTCTGAAGACTGACAGCTGACAGCTGAAAGCTGAACATGAAACGCTTCGACATCATCACTGAGGCCGACGCGCGGCTGCTGGACGTCGGCGCGGCGGTGGAACTCACCGCGGGTGGCCACGTGACGCCGCTCGCGAGAGACACGCTGGCGGCGCGCCGCATCACGGTCATTCCGGCGGGATCGGCCGACGCCTCGCTGCCGGCGGACCTCGCACCGGTCGCGGACATTCGCCGCGTCGCGATCGGCGGCGACCATACCGCCCTTGCGCTGAAGCGGGCCCTCGTGCTGCACCTTCGCGGCCGGGGCCTTGCGGTCGCCGATCTCGGCACGGACACGGCCGAGCCTGTAGACTATCCGGACATCGCCGGCCGTGTCGCGACCAGTGTCGCGCGGGGTGAGTCGGATGCCGGCATCGTCATCGACGGGTCGGGCATCGGATCCGCGATCGCCGCCAACAAGGTACGCGGCGTACGGGCGGCAATGTGCCTCAACGAAACCGTCGCGCGATATTCACGCGAGCACAACGGCGCGAATGTCATCACTCTCGGTTCCACTCTCATCGAAGGGCCGGCAGCCGCGATCGGGATCGTGGACACCTGGATGGGCACGCCGATGCGCGAAGCGCGGTACATCCGGCGGCTGCAGAAGATCCGGCGGATGGAGGAGCGATTTTAGAGTGCCAACGTGCGAGGGTGCCAGAGTGCCAAGGGTGCGAGGTGCGAGGGCGTGGTAGCAATCCGGAGTGTCCCGTAGCGTGCTGAACCCGCAGGATCTGCAGCGGCTCATCGAGATCATCACCGACGAGGTGCTCTCGGCGCAGATGGCGCGTGGATCGAGCGTGGCCCGATGCGCGTGCCATTCGACTGTCGTCGACTGCTGCCCGGACAGACTGCGGGGAGTGATTGACGCCGGGGCATCGCGGCTCGGTATGCACGCCGCCGGCGGCGCCACCTCCGGCGTGTCGGCGATGATCGATCACACACTGCTCAAGCCGGACGCCTCCCGGCCGGAAATCGAGAAGCTGTGCCGTGAGGCCGCGGAGTTTCACTTCGCAACGGTGTGCGTCAATCCCGCCTGGGTCTCGACGGCTGCCGCGCTGCTGCGGGGGAGCGGGGTCGGGGTGTGCTCGGTCGTGGGCTTCCCGCTCGGCGCGACGACGGCAGACGTCAAGAATTACGAGACGCGGCGGGCCATCTTCGACGGAGCGACCGAAATCGACATGGTCATCAACATCGGGGCCCTCAAGTCGGGAGACGTGCGCACGGTGGAACGCGACATCGCGGCGGTCGTGGAAGCCTGCCAGCAGTGCGGCGTCGTCAGCAAGGTGATCATCGAGGCGGCGCTGCTGACCGACGAGGAGAAGATCACCGCGTGCACGCTGTCGAAGGCGGCCGGCGCCGATTTCGTGAAGACGTCCACCGGATTCGCATCCGGCGGCGCCACGGCGGCCGACGTCGCGCTGATGCGGCGCGTGGTCGGCGCCGACATGGGCGTCAAGGCGGCGGGCGGTGTGCGCGACCTGGAAGGGTTGCAAGCGATGGTGGCGGCGGGAGCGACGCGCGTGGGCGCCAGCGCCGGTGTCAAGATCGTCCAGGAGGCGAAGGGGCAGAAGCCGGTCCAGGGCGCGAGCTCCGGCTACTGAGTCCGACCGCCTCCCCTGGCGGCCGCGGTCCTGCCGTCCTCAGTCCACGGCCACGCTCCGCGTCGTGACGACCCGCTGCGGGAACGGGATCACGATGCCGTGGGCGTCGAACGCCCTCTTGATGCGCCGCCGCAGCTCCCGGCCGACCTCCCACTGCTTCAGGGGCCTGGTCTTGATGCGGATCTTGAGAATGACGGACGAATCGGCGAACGCGTCCACGCCGAGGACCTCCAGCGGCTCCAGGATGGACGGCCCGAATCGCGGGTCCGTCTGCAGATCAGCGGAGGTTTTCCGCAGCACGGCGGCCACACGGTCCGGGTCCTCGTCGTACGAGATGCCGATGTCGATGACGTAGTAGGAGAAATCCTTGCTGCGGTTCGCCAGCGTGGTGATGCCGCCGTTGGGGAACACGTGCACGGTTCCCTCCATGTCCCGAAGCACGATCGTGCGCAGATTGATCG
>JALZOC010000149.1 GCA_030857365.1 Acidobacteriota bacterium | reverse complement strand
CTGGCCGGCGTTCCGCGGAGCCAATGCCGCGGGGAATGGCGACGGCCAGGGAGCCGTGACGGAGTGGAACATCGACACCGGACACAACGTCCGCTGGAAGACGCCGATCCCCGGCATCTCCAACGCTAGCCCCATCATCTGGGGCGACCACATCTTCGTCGTCAGCGCCGTGAGCAGCGCCGGCGACCGCACGTTCCGCACGGGCCTCTACGGCGACGTGAAGCCGGTGAATGATCTCTCCGAGCACACCTGGAAGATGTTCTGCCTCGACCGGAAGACGGGGCGGATCCTGTGGGACAGGACCGCGTTCACCGGCCTGCCGAAAGTGAAGCGCCATACGAAAGCATCGCAGGCGAACTCGACTCCCGCGACCGACGGCACGCACGTCGTGGCGCTCTTCGGATCGATTGGTCTTCTCGCCGCGTGGGACATGAAAGGCCGTCCGCTCTGGACGAAGGACATCGGCGTCCTCGACAGCGGCTGGTTCTTCGATCCGTCCTACCAGTGGGGACATTCCAGCTCGCCCATCATCCACGACGGCAAGGTGATCGTGCAGGCGGACGTCCAGAAGCAATCGTTCATCGCCGCCTTCGACGTGAAGACCGGCGCCGAGGTCTGGCGCACCCCGCGGGAGGAGATCTCCACCTGGGGCACGCCGACGATCTTCGAAGGGCAGATCGTCACGAACGGGACGACCGTGCGGGCCTACGATCCGAAGACCGGCAAGGAGCTGTGGAAGCTCGGGCCCAATTCGGAAGTGACCGTCGGCACGCCGGTCGTCGGCGACGGGCTCGTCTACATCACGGGCGGATATCCGCCGGTTCGGCCGATCTACGCCGTCAGGCCAGCCGCGCGCGGCGACATCAGCCTGCCGAAGGACACGACGTCGAGCGAAGTCGTCGCCTGGAGCAATACCGCAGGCACGTACATCCCCACGCCGCTCTACTACGCGGGGATTCTGTACACCTGCGGCAACGACGGCATCGTCACCGCGTACGACGCGAAGACCGGGGAGCGCCTGCACCGCGCGCGCGTGGGCGGCGGCGGCGCCTTCTCCGCCTCTCCCATCGCGGCGGACGGCAGGCTCTACTTCGCCAACGAAGACGGCGACGTCATCGTCGTGCTCGCCGGCCGGAAGTACCAGGAGCTTGCGAAGAACTCGATGAAGGAGGTCGTCATGAGCACTCCGGCGATCTCGGACGGCCTCATCGTGGTCCGTACGCTCGGACACGTCTACGGCATCGGGGAGAAGTGAACGTTACGATCCGCCGCTCACGTGCTCGTCGTGGCGGCGGGTGAGCACCGACAGCAGGCTGCCGGCGGTGACGAGCACGACCGGGCCGAGGACGAGGCCGATGAACCCGAAGGCGGAGACGCCTCCAAGCAGGCCGAGGAAGATGACGAGGCCGCTCGCTGTCGTGCGACCGCTGAGGAGGAGCGGCCGCAGCACGTTGTCCACCGTGCCGATGCCCACCGATCCGACGATGATGAGGATGATGGCGCGGCCGATCTCACCTGACATCAGCAGCCAGATGGCCGTAGGCACCCAGACGAGCCCGGATCCCACCAGCGGGATCAGCGCGCAGATGGCCATCGCGACGCCCCAGACGACCGGCGCCCCGATACCCAGCAGCCAGTAGGTGACGCCGCCGATCGTGCCCTGAACCGCCGCGACGAGAAGGCCTGCCCCGACGCTCGCGATCACGAGGTCCCGCGTTTCCGTCACCAGGCGGTCACGTTCGCGTTCCGGCAGCGGCAGCATGTCGCGAATTCGGCGGCCGAGCCCGTGGCCGTCCCGCAGCAGGAAGAAGAGGCTGAACAGCATCACGAGCAGGCTCCCGATCGTGGCGACCACGTCGGCCAGCATGCCTCCCGCGCGCGGCGCGAGGAACGTCAGCGCCCGCTTGATGCCGTCACGAACGAGCGCCGCTGGATCCTCCGGCAGGTCGAGCGGGCTGCTGCGCCGCACGACGTCCCACGCGACAGCCAGCCGGACCGGCGCGGTGAGCGAGGCCTCCTGCACGTAGTTGATCAACGGCGGCACTTCGCGCGCGAGCACCGACACCAGCATCACCGCGGGAGCAACGATCAGCACCGCCGTGATCAGCGTCGTGGCAAGTGCCGCGCCGTTTCGGCCCAGCCGCACGGAGAGCTGCTCGAAGACGGGATACAGCGTCATCGCGAACACCGCCGCCCAGCCGAGCGACGCGAGGAACGGGCTCAGCACCACGTACGCGAGGTACCCGATGAGAGCGATCATGGCGTAGAACAGCAGGTGTGCGAATCGATCCCTGGCACTCTCGAGCATGGCTGGTCAGCATTGTACGACTGCCCGTCCGCGATCGTCATTCAAGCCGCGGCCGATGGCAGACCCTGCATCACCGCGAAGCCAGCATGATTGCAGCTTCCGCGTTCGATTCGACAGGGGCGCTGACTTCGCTCCAGAATCCAGCGAGATCACGTGGGCACGCCGAATGCACCGAAAGGGCGCGGGATGATGACGATGGTAGGATGGTGGCGAGATGGATCTGGCCGAGCTCAAGGCGGACATGGACGAGCGCTTCGGATACGTCGATCAGCGATTTGCGCGTGTCGACGACCGCTTCCAGGAACTGATTGATCTGATTCTGTCCGAAGGCGAAAAAACGCGCCGGCACTTCGACGTCGTCGCTGAGCAGATGAAGTCCGAAAGGAATCTCGCGATCGACAAGGCTGTCGCCGTGGACGAACGCACAGGACGATTGACCGCGAGCAATGCGGCCGACCACGTGGAGTTCTCTGCTCGCCTCGACGATCACGAGGCGCGGCTGACCGATCTGGAGCTGAAGCCCCGCGGTACGTAGCGCGGCTCAAGGCGCGATGATGTGCAGCCGGGGGAAGTACGCGCTGAAGCGCCGGGCGTCGCGGGTCAGCAGGGTGTAGCCCGCGATGGCGGCGTGTGCACCGATGTAGAAGTCCGGAAGGGGCGCCGTGCGAGCACCGCCGCTCCGGCGGTATTTGAGAAAGACCTTGCCCGCCAGGAATGCCGCGGCCCACGGCAGCGCCTCGCGGACGAAGTACTCCGCCGGCAGGGCCTCCTCGAGTGCTTCGATCCTGTCGAACCCGCACGACACCTCTGCGTAGACCAGCGGGTTGATGACGAGGCGTCCGGTCTGCGCAGCCTGCGCGAGCATCGAAGCCGACCAGTCCACCCACTCCGCGTCTTCGGTGACGACGTCGAGGATGACATTGCTGTCGACGAGCGTCGTCACCCCTCAGTCCCGCGTCAGCGCCAGGATCTCGTCCGTCGTCAAACCGCTCGTCGCCGTGCCGCGCATTCGCGCAAGCAATGCGTCTCCGCGCGTGCTGCTGGCGCGAGCCTTCGTGATCCTGACCGCGTCGCCGTCGATTTCGAACACGACCTCGGAATGCGGGAGCAGACCAAGCTGTTCGCGGATTTCCTGCGGGATTGTGACCTGACCCTTGGACGTGATACGCATGCTCTTACTCCAGCTGGTAAGAGTAATACCACGCCGCGTTGGAGTCAAGTGCCCTATCCGCGGCCGTGACCTCGTCGTACGCGGGTCCGAGCGGCCGAGGGATCAGCGGCCCGTAATCCTCGAAGCCTTTGATGATGTCCGTCGAGGCAACCAGCTGTTCGCGGGTCTTCCCGGCTTTCACCTGGGCGCGGGCGTAGTCGAGAAGCGCGGCCAGGTAGTTCGCGTGGTGATGGAGGTCGGCGCGGCTGCCGGTCACCTCGTGCTTCGGGCCGGCGTGGCCGAAGATGTAGATCGTGTCGGCGCGCAGCTCCGACGCCACGTTCTGGAGCACCACCGTCCAGTTCGCGATCGAGGCGCCGTTGGTGCGATCGATCACCGGGTGCGCGCGGTTGAACATCAGGTCGCCCATGTGGGCGACGTTCGCCTTCTCGAAGAGCGTCACGACATCGCCCCCCGTGTGTCCGCGGCCGTAGTGCTTCACCGACACCTTCTCGTCGCCATGGTCGAGCGCCAACGCGTCGGTCAGCGTCCTGTCCGGGACGACCGGCGTTGTCGGCGCCGGAGTCGCCGCGGCCGGGTTCTGCTCCGCGCGCCGCGCCATCGCCTGGTCGAATCCGGATTTCATGTACTGCGGCACGTTCGCGTGACCGATGATCAGCTTCGTCTTCGGCCGGAACACGCCATTGCCGCCCGTGTGGTCGCCGTGATGGTGGCTGTTGACGAGCGCCGCGATCTCGGTTTTGCCAGACGCTTTCAGCAGCTGCTCGACGCAGAGCGTGGCCGTGTCGGGAAACTGGCTGTCGACCGCGACGACGCCTGCCGGGTTGATCAGCCATCCGATCGTGCCGCCGCGCGCCGTCCAGTATCCGGTGTTCCGCCGCAGTTCCTTGAAGACGGGCGCGACCGGCGCGGGGGGCTGCTGTCCGAAGAGCGTGACGCGCCCGGAGGTGCTGGCCGCGAGGGCGGCGGTGGAGGTGGCGAGGAAGTGGCGGCGTGTGATCGGCATCGGGGATGATACTGCCTTCGGCCCCCCGCTCCCAGCTTCCGGCTGCCAGCTTCCAGCCCCGGCTGTCGTAAGACCACGTTACCGCTTTCGGAAGCGTGCCGGCCCCGAGCCGCGCCTCGTACGTCTACCCTTCAACCATGTCTGCCGAATTGACATTATCCGCCCAGTGCGCGGGTAGCGGTTTCTGCGACGACATCGGCCCCGCACCTCGATTTCCTGAGCAATCGTGACCGACCGAACTGGCCGGCACCGTGCAGCCAACGATCGTGTGAAGCGACGATGGTAGGATGAGGGCGCGATGGATGTGAGCGAGCTCAAGGGAGACATGGACCGGCAGTTCGAGGGCGTCGCCCGGCAGTTCGAGGCGGTCGATCGGCGCTTCGAGGAGATGCTCGCGCTCATCTCTACGGAGAGGGAGGAGACGCGCCGGTTTATCCTCGAGGAAGGGGAAAGGACGCGCCGCTACATGCTCGAGGAGAGTGAAAGCACGCGCGGCTACATGCTCGAGGAGAGTGAAAGCACGCGCCGGCACTTCGACATCGTCGTCGAGCAGGTCAAGTCCGAGAGAAACCTGGCGCTCGACAAGGCCATCGCGGCAGACGAGCGCACGGGACGTTTGACCGCCACCAATGCCGCCGACCACGTGGGCTTCGGGTCCCGGCTCGACGATCACGAGCTCCGGTTGACTCGTCTCGAGCGGAAGGAAGAATCGTAGAAGAGACGGCTTCGTGGCTGCCCCTGCGCGGTGTCAACCACATCCGAGAGGTGTGCGATTCTGCCCAGCTCGTGCAACGACCCCTCCGTATCATGAGCGCGTGAACGAACCAGAACCCCTTCTTGCGGCCGCCATTGGGGTATATTGCCCGGCGGAGGTTCACGTCATGACGCTGTTCCGCTCGATTCAACCCCTGGTGCTTCTCGCTCTCTTCACGGCAGCCCCTGTGTCGGCCCAGACGGGCTCCCAGCAGGCGCCGCCCATGCCCAAGCCGGGGCCCGAACACGACACCCTGAAGATGGACGTCGGCACCTGGAATGCGGTCGTCGAGTTCACCCCCGGACCCGGCGCGCCGCCGATGACGTCGAAGGGCATCGAGGTCAACACGATCGGCTGCGGCGGGCTGTGCCTGATCACCGACTTCAAGGGGGAGAGCATGCCGGGCGTTGCCTTCCACGGACACGGCGTCACGGCATGGGATCCGATGAAGAAAAAGTACGTCGGGAGCTGGACGGATTCGATGTCGCAGGGCCTGATGACCGGCGAGAGCACCTACGATTCCGCCGCGAAGAAGCTGACCGGAACGATGGAAGGACCTGACATGACCGGGAAAGTCGTGAAGATGCGAATGGTTGCCGAGTATCCGGGCGACGGCACGCGCGTGATGACGTCGTATGCGCCCGGGCCTGATGGGAAAGAGATGCAGGTGATGAAGATCAATTATACGAAAGGCAAGTAGAGAATCAGATCGGGGATCGGGGATCAGGTTCGGGGTTCGAGGTTCGGGTTCGGGTTCGGGTTCGCGTACGCTTACGAACGGCGGCAGAGGAAGGTCTCGCAGACGATCCCGTCGAGGACGCACTCGACGATCTCGGGGCGGAAGCCCACGCTCTCGAGGACGCGCAGCCAGGTGTCTCTCGCAAAGAGCCCCTCGACGTGCTGGTCGTGGAGGACGGTGGTCGTCCCCTCCTCCCGCAGCGCGAAGGCGAAGTCGGTGATGAACGTCGTGTCGTCCGGATTCGGATCCCAGCTCCATTCGATGCACCGGAGCGCACGGCCGTCGCGCTCGCCGGTGATGAGGTCCGTCCGCTCGCGGAAGGTTTCCTTGACGTAGTCCGGCGCGAAGAGAGCGGCGCCGCCGGGACGCGTGTGCACGAACGCGGTCTCGGCGACGGCATGCAGCTCCTCTTCGGTGGTGATGTACATCACGGCATCGTGGACGAAGACGGCGTCGAACGTCCGCCCGAGCCGGAGCGACCGCATGTCCCCCTTTACGTGCTCGCACTCGGGGTTGGTCGCCCGGCTGATC
>JALZOC010000855.1 GCA_030857365.1 Acidobacteriota bacterium | reverse complement strand
CGCCGACACGGGCCAGCGGATCCCGAGCACGGGATCGTCCCACCTCACCCCCCGCTCGAGCTCCGGCGCGTATTCGTCCGTTGTCTTGTACACGACCTGCGCTTCCGGGCTGACCACGCAGAAACCGTGAGCGTAGCCGGCCGGAATGTAGATGGACCGCCGGTTTTCCGCCGAGAGCGTCACCCCTTCCCACTGTCCGAACGTCGGAGATTCCCGGCGGATGTCCGCCGCGACGTCCCAGATCTCCCCTTGGAGCACACGAACCAGCTTCCCCTGGGCCCGCGGCGGCCGCTGCAGATGCAGCCCGCGCAGCGTGCCCTGCACCGATCGCGAGTGGTTCTCCTGGACGAACTCGACGTCGAGGCCTGCCGCGGCAAAGTCCGACCGCTTGTAGGTCTCCATGAAGAAGCCTCGCTCATCCGCGAACACCTTCGGCTCGATGATGACGACTCCCGGCAGCGCAGTGGGCGTGAACGTGAAGGGCATGATCGGCTGCAGTTGAGCGCGAGTCAGCGGATTTTGTAGGCTGTCGATAAACAACATCGACGGCTTGCCGGGAGGCGCCGGTCGAGAAGGCCCATTCGCTCCGACAACCCGCTTCCGCGGGCCGGAAAAACGTCCCGCCGGCGGCTCGTCGGCGGCAGCGCGGGGCCCCCGAGACCCCACGCGGATCTCTGGCGCCTCTGGGTCGTTTTTCCGTCTGACGATTGCGCGGCCCGCTCCAAGGGTTCTCTACGCGAACGGCCCTCCTCGACCGGCGCCGCCCCCGGGAGAGTGACCATCAGATGCCCCCCTCGAGAAGCCGCATCAAGTACTGCCCGTACGGGCTGCCCCTCATCGCGTGCGACAGCCGCTCGAGATCCGTGGCCGTGATGTAGCCGAGCCGGTAGGCGACTTCCTCAGGGCACCCGACCATCTGTCCCTGCCGTTCTTCGACCGCCTGGACGAAGTTCGTCGCCTGGACGAGCGATTCATGAGTCCCTGTGTCGAGCCACGCTGTGCCGCGCGGGAGCTTTTCAACGTGGAGCTGATCGCGCCGCAGGTACTCGCGGTTCACATCCGTGATCTCCAGTTCGCCGCGGGCGGACGGTGTCAGCGCCGCCGCGATGTCGATCACCTGGTTGTCGTAGAAGTAGAGCCCTGTGACCGCAAACGACGACCTCGGGCGCGCCGGCTTCTCTTCCAGTCCCACCGCCCTCCCCCCTTCGTCGAACTCCACAACGCCGTATCGTTCCGGGTCGCGCACCTGATACCCGAAAACCGTCGCGCCCTGCTCCCGTCCCCCCGCGCCACGGAGAAGGTCAGAGAAATGTGAGCCGTAGAAGATGTTGTCGCCGAGCGCCAGCGAGACGCGGTCGCTGCCGATGAACTCGCGGCCGATCAGGAATGCCTGCGCGAGCCCGTCCGGCGCCGGCTGCACGGCGTACTGAATGGTCAGGCCAAAGTCGCTGCCGTCGCCGAGCAGCCGCTGGAATCCGCCCTGTTCGTGCGGCGTCGTGATGACGAGGATGTCGCGGATGCCCGCCAGCATCAGCGACGACAACGGGTAGTAGATGAGCGGCTTGTTGTAAATCGGAAGCAGTTGCTTGCTGACCGCGCGCGTCAGCGGGTGGAGCCTCGAGCCGGATCCGCCGGCGAGAATGATGCCTTTCAACATGAAGCGCGACCATTCTATGTCACGCGCGGACTGGGTCCAATCGCTGCCGCCCGTGCAGGTCAGGGTGTCAGGATCGGCGTGGTTCCTGACGCGAGCGGGCGCGTCCGGGCGATGAGGCGACCGACCTGGAAGAGTTGATGGAGCGGCTGGCCCTGGCGGGAGCGGGATCAGTGGGCGTCCGAACACTCGGCGGGGATCATCACACGGGCCAGTACGGAGCGGAGGCGCCGCTCTGATTCCAGGATCTTGTACTGAAGGGCCTGGGCCACCGCGTGCCGGCGCGCGGCATCCGGTTCGAGATCGCGCACCGACTTCGCGAACTCGAGGGCGAGCTCGGTGTAGCGCTGCTTGAAAAGCGCCACTGCGTCCGGCGACGCTGTGCCCACTACCGCGGCCAACTCGTCCATGAGTCCGTCGCAATACTGCTGCACCGACGCCGCTGCCCGGTCGCATGCCACGTCTATTGGTG
>JALZOC010000148.1 GCA_030857365.1 Acidobacteriota bacterium | reverse complement strand
CAGATGCTGGTGCAGTTGAAGAGTCAGACCGCTGGGGAGGCGCAATTGTTCGAGCCTTGTCGAGGAAGCCGTCCAGTTCCTGCTCGCCTTCCATGGCGGCGAGCACTATGAGGGCCCAGGGCTCGTCGGCTTTGCCGGTATCGACGAGGCGATCTACTACGCGGGACTGGATCTCTGGGGTCACGATTTACCCTTGAACCCGTTGGAAAGCGCATTGAGAAGTTAGCCGGCGCAATGTTCTTCCTTACCACTGCCCATGCCAGTCATCCGTCGTGGAGAGGCCGCGCCACACCCCATCTCTGTAACAGAGCCGCAGCAGAGAGCGTCACATGCACAATCGTGCGGACTAGTCGGAGAGCGAAGTGTGCTACGACCTTGTCCGGTGCACGCGGAAATTAGCGTGGGCTCATCGCCGCGTCGTCGAGGTGAGCCCGGTCGATGTACTCGCAGAAGTGCCCATAAGACTGGAACTCGCTTTTCAGATTGGGCCACTCTCTCCTTATCAGATCGCTGCGAATCGTGCGTTCCAGTTCATGACTCCAGACCTGCCAGATTGCGCGGTCAAGGTACCCATTGCACCAGAGGTAGTACTCCTCAGAACAAAGATTTAGATACGCAAGGATTGAGGCACGTAGATCCTCAGTTAGCTCTGCTGGCGTCGCAACCGAGTTTAGTCGCCACTTTCTGAATTCAGGCGAGTCGCGCATGAGATCTTCGTACCGGTGTGTAAACGCGAGGAAAAGCTGGGCGTTCATTTGCCCGCGGTATGTCTTCACGCCCCACCAGACTCCGAACGCGGCGGTCACCATGGATGCCAACGTGGCGTAGCTTACCGCGTCAGAAAGCGTCATGGGTGCTCCCGCCACAACGTGACATCTCCAGCCACAGTTCCTCTGCTGCGCGGGCAGTTGACGCTACGGCCCTCGCAACAACACTCGACGATACGACATTTGAACTGATTTGAACTCATAATTACGTGTCGAAACACTAAGCTTGCGGCTTCGACGGCTGGGCCGAGTGGTATGACGCCATCAGCTCGACGAGTGACGACCATTGGCTGGAGGCAAGAGCTGTCGCCTGGGGCTGCCTTTGTGACGTGCTCCCAGATGTCCTGTAATAGCTGCTCCACCTGCTCTTTGCCCCAGCGAAACCCGCGCTGGTAGGCAGGTACCCAGAAGGCACCCGCGATTTCCCCCACAGTCTTAAGGGTGAGTTCAGTCTGCGATTCGCTCATCATCAATACTCTCCGCCAGAGCCCTCGACTGTGTGGAACGCTGGATCGTTAGATGCTCTGTCGCGCGCAATCAATAGTTTCATTGCTCTAAAGCCGGCAGCGCTCGAGCGCGTCCATAACTAGGTGAAGCAACTCGCCCGGTGTGTTGGTGATCCCGAACGCCCCTGGCGGAACGCCTGATGCCGGGTCGACGCGACCAACGTAAAACACCACGGCGGTCCCAGGGGCCGCGGCTTCAAGACGTGTCAGTGCGTTGATCCCCTCTCTCACGCCACCGGGCCTCGAAATATCCGAGATGATCAGATCAAAAGGCTCCGTTTGTAGGCACTCTATTGCGGTCTCGGTGTTGCGCACCGCCGTGACCTGCGCACCCAGCTGGCGGAGTGTCAACCGCTCCCACTCGTTGTTCCCGGGATTGTCGTCTATCCACAACAGCCGAGCGTGTCGCAATGCCGGTGCAACCAGTTGGGCTCGTCTCAATGGAATCGAGCTACCGAAAACAGCCTCGATCTCTTGGGACAATTCGGGGTCGTTTGCCAGAACCTCTGGCGCCAAGTCGATCAGCGCATCGGCGTTTGGTGGTTCATTGAAGGCGACGAGAAAGCGATCGCTAAACTTCGTCCAGATTGCCTCGATGGCTCCGTTAGCTGCCTTCTGCGCTACCTGTGCGCCGATGAAGGTCAATGCGACCATTCCCGCGTTCATTGCGTCCATTTTCAGTTTTCCAAATCGCTCCCAATGCCCAGCTCCTCACGTAGCCGCGCCGGCACCACCTCCGGCAGCACCCATCGCACCGTAATCGGCTTGTCCCCGCGCCAAGACACGAACCGAACATCACCGCAGTAGACGAACGGCGCAGCGCCGCCGCCGTTCCGCTTCTTCTGAGCACGGACGAACAAGTGCACCTTGATCTCCTTCTCTGCGTGCTTCTCGATATCCTGCCCGTCGGCGCTCGTCTGGCCAGTCCGATTCTGGCTCTGCCACTCGAACTCGGTGGGGCTGAGAAAGTGATCCTTGTACTGGAACTCGGACCCGTGCCCCGCCTTGTCCAGCGTCGTCAGCAGGAAGATGTGGCCGGGACGCTTCACGAAACCGACGTTCCAGATCGCCGTTGAGAACTCGAGGCCGAAAAGCGGCGGGATCTCCTCGCGGGAGTAGGTGCGCCACAGCTGGAGTTGTCCGGCGCGCTGGCCGAGCGGACGCAAATGCCAGATCCCATCCCGCTGCTCGAGTGCGACGCTGTGGCGGGTTCCGGGCGCCCCGGCGTCGGCCCCGAACCATCCGCGCAGGATCCGCGGCAGCTCATTGGCGTCCTGCCCAGGACGTCGCACTACGTTGACGGCGACCTTGACGAAATTCGCTTCGTAGCGTTGACCGTCGATGTCGACCTCTGTCCAATCATCCGGCAGGTCGCTCCGCTCCGGTCCCACCGGAAGATACAGGATCGGCTTGCCGCTGGAGTGACTGACCTTCAGCGTGCTGTATCCGCCGGTCTGCACCTCGACACGATCGAGATACTGCGTGAGCCTCCACTCCGCTAGCTCGCGCACGAGCTCCTGAAGGCCCTGCGCCGCCGAGGCGCGGACCGTCATCGTCGACCTGAAGACGCCATTCTCGTAGGCGAAGTAAGGGACTCCGCCGGTGCCTTTTCCGCCAATCCAGGCAGTAACGGGGTTCTGCTCCAGCAGCCGGATCAGGGCGCGCCTGTCGCCGAGCGCTGCGCCGAGATCAGCCCCGGCCTTGATCGTCCGACCGGCAAGGCGTTCGACTTCCTCCGAGAGTTGCTCGATCCCAAGGGATCCTGGAAACGCGTTCGCGTTCAACATGGCCAGGAGCACGAGCATCTTGTAGCTCTTGGTCATGTCGGTGGTGTCGAGCGAGTCGAGAAACGCGCCGTGATCGGAAAGGGCGTCGCGCTGGCTTTGATCAAGATCACCGCGGGAGGCGACATACTGTGTCCACGAACCGGACCGCTGGCGGACCGCGAGCGGATTGTAGCCGTCCTGATACACCTCGACGGCCGTGGGGCGAATACCGTGAAGCTCCTTGAAATCCTGGTAGTAGCGGTCCAGCGCGTCCGCCTGTCCGGCGGTACGCCTGAGCAGCGCCTTCAGGATCTCCACGGTCTGGAGGTCGTAGGTCACCTCGCATCCCGGCGGTAGATCGAGATCGCCTGTCCGCACCTTCTCGAGCAGGTTGAAGATCTCGCGGTCCCCTGATGGCAACCCGAAGAGAGTTTGCGGCTTCAAGAGGAACACGCGGTGATTGCCGATGTAGTCGATGACGGTGAGCCTCTCCTTGCCTTCGGCTTTGCGGAGCCCCCGTCCGAACTGTTGGAGCCAAAGGATCTTGGACTCGGTCGGCCGCAGCATCATCACCGTATCGAGCATGGGAAGGTCCACACCTTCGTTGAACATGTCGACGGCGAAGACGACGTCGAGGTCGCCGGCCGCGAGCCGCTCGAGTGACGCCGCTCGGGCCGCCGATGTGGGGCCTGAGTGCACCGCCACTGCGCGCACCCCACGGTCGGCAAAGAAATTCGCCATGAAGTCGGCGTGTCGCTGCGACACACAGAACCCAAGCGTCCGTCGTCCGCCCCGCTTCCTCAGTTGCTCGAGGGCGTTCTCGGCGCGGCGCTGAGTCGCCACGGCCGTGGTCAGCGCCTCCTCGTCGAAGCGCGTGCTTCTCCACGGGATGTTGGTGTAATCCACCTCGTCGGGCACGCCGAAGTAGTGGAAGGGCGCCAGGAGTTCCTTGCGCACCCCGTCGACGAGATCGCATCGATACACAAGGTTCTGCTGACACAGCGCGAGCAGATCGCCTCCATCCGTCCGCTCCGGTGTGGCGGTGAGACCGAGCATGAACTTGGGACGAAAGTACTCGATCAGCCGCCGGTAGGACGCGGCAGCGGCATGATGAAACTCGTCCACCACAACGTAATCAAAGGCTTCGCGACCGAAGCGCTCGAGGTGCTCACGTCGACTCAGCGTCTGAATGGACGCGAACACGACCTCCGCGTCTGCGTCCTTGATCACGCCGGTGTAGTGCCCCAGTCGCGCTTCGGGCCGAATCCGGCGGATGGTATCGAGTGCCTGATTGAGGATCTCCTCACGGTGAGCGACGAACAGCACCCGGCGGAACTCCGGACGCGCCGTGTCGAAGGCCGAGAGCCAGGTCTTCCCGAGGCCTGTCGCCAACACGACCAGGCCGGCGTGATTGCCGGCCGCCCTGGTTTCTTCCAATGCCTTCAGGGCGTCC
Organism: Acidobacteriota bacterium; assembly: GCA_030857365.1. Classification (GTDB taxonomy): domain Bacteria; phylum Acidobacteriota; class Vicinamibacteria; order Vicinamibacterales; family 2-12-FULL-66-21; genus JALZOC01. The sequence continues at coordinate 2,022 of JALZOC010000148.1, read as the reverse complement.
CTCTGGACCTCGTTCGGTTCAACGGGCGGTTTGGGAGACTCGGGAGCGACCTCCGCCGCCTCGACAATCCGTCGCTGTGTCGGCCGCCTCTGGCGGTACCGTTCGATCCAGGAGGCGTCGAGCAGCCTGGTGCTCGGGTGCGCGAGCAGGGACTCGAATGCGGCGACCGTCTCCTCGAATCCAGTCCCTTCGCGGGACGACACGATGCGGTAGTTCCATTCCACGGCAGTCGTCAGCGCCGCGGCACTAAGGTTGGAGCTGCCGACGAACGCAGTCCCAGCCCGCCCGCTTCTGAAAATGTAGGCCTTCGGATGAAACGAGCGCACCGCCGGTGTTGGCGCTCCGGTCGGTAGGACCGCTCCAGTTTCAAAGATTTGCCGGTCAACGTCGCCCTCGAGGTCGAGCAGCCGCATCAGCGCGTTCGGCTCGGTGATCCCGAGGTAATCACCAGTCAGAAGCCGGAGCCGTCCGCCGCGCGCCAGCAGGTCCCGCAGGTGCTCGAAGACGCGGTCCACACCGCTCTCGAGGGCGAAGCTGACGACGATGTCGGCTTGGTCGGAGTTGGCGAGTTGCTCGACGATGTGCGGCAGCAAGGGATCATCGCCACCTGTCACGAGGTTGCGGTTCGTTGTCGCAGTGTGTGTGTAGCGCAGGGCTTCGGTCCTGCCCGCTACCGGTACGAGGTAGTTACCTCGCTGGGGGATGACGTGACGGACGCCGCCTCGGGGATCCTCGACGTCACCGCCATATCGCGGGATCACGTGGACGTGCAGGTGGAACACCGTCTGTCCTGCAGCTGCGCCAACATTGATGCCGATGTTGAAGCCGTCCGGGCGGTATTGCTCCAAGATCGCCGCGCGCGCCACGTCGATGCCGTCGGTGAGCGTCTGTCGCTCTTCAGCTGTCGCGTCGAACCACGAGGCGATGTGGCGCCGCGGGATCAGCAGCGCGTGGCCGTCCGAGACAGGGAACGCGTCCCAGAGGCCGAGGACCAGTTCGGACTCGAAGAACACGCGGTCGGTCGCGGGGTTGCAGAAGGGGCAGGCGCTGTCGGTCATCGTCTGGGAGCAGTTCTCTGGATTCGAAGATTGCCTTCAAGACCGACCGCGCGGCATTCCGGGCAGCGCCAGGAGGGCATGTCGCGGTTCGCTGTGCGAGAGAAGTGGCACACGTCGCAGACGTGGCGAAATCTGTGGGGTGCCTTTGCGTGCGCGCGCTGACCGCAGCGGACCAAGCTCGCGCGCGGCTCGAAACCGGCCTGCCGGACCAGATCCTGCCACTCGGGACCGTGCGGTCTAGCCTCGCGCCCGTGTTTCGCCGCAACTACTGCGTGGGCGGCTTCGTGGCAGATGACTTCGCGCCGGAAGCGAGCGGGACTCGTCAGAGTAGCCGCGCTCAGCTCGATTACGCGCTGCGATGGAAGGCAACGGCCGGCCGAGCGAAAGAGGCGCGGGTTTGCTGCCAGGCTCACCTGCGTGAGGGCCGGATGCTGCCAAAGGTGTGCAAGTGTTCGGAGGTAGGCCTGGCCTGTTACGGTTTTGGAAGTGCGCACCTTCACCCGAGAACCTGAAGAACCTCGGCAAGAACCTGCAGAGATCCCTCGTCGTCGGTAGTCAACTCGATCGCGCTGAAATCAGCGTTGTTCGGCCTTAACTCAACTTTTACGTGCCGCCAAGACCCGTCGTCCGAACTGGCCTTCTCGCTGAAGTATTTCTTCACCGTGTAGCGCCCGCCGTGTTCTGGATCGCTCCGGTCGTGCAGTTGCACGAGCACCGTCTTTCCCTGGCGGCCGCCTTCAACTGGTGACCCAAACAGACAGTAGGAACCATCAGGGATGTGCGGTTCCATGGACTTGCCTACCACCTGCGCGACGAACATTCCCGGGCGCAGGCGGCGGCCACTGTCGAGGGCGGTCCACTCCCAGTCGGCGGGCTCGTTGGTATTCTGCGGGTCACTGAACCAACCGGCGGCGGCCTTCAGTGGTACAAGTGGGACGCAAGTCTGGTAGCGCTCCACGAGCGT
>JALZOC010000854.1 GCA_030857365.1 Acidobacteriota bacterium | reverse complement strand
GTCCAGGCCCATGCGCCGGGAGCCGCTCCCGTATACGGATGCTCGACCCGGTACTGCTGCCCCATGAGCCAGTCGCGGATGCTCCGCCGCCCGTCTTCGCTCATGGCCGCGAGACCATCACCGGCCGCGAGCGCGTTGACCGACAGCGTCGTCACCCAGGTGGCGAGGTTGGTGTCGATCGCCCAGCTCCCGTCCGGCCGCACGGAGGCGCGGAGGAACTCCCTCCCGTCCCGCACGACGGGGCTGGCGATTTCCCCTGCGGCCACGAGGCTCATGGTCACGAAGGATGTGAGCGGCACGGCTTCGAGGAAGCCGCCGCCCCGGGGCTGCAGATCCTGCAGCACCCGCATGACGCGTGGGCGCGCGACGTCACGGATCCGCCGGACGAGCGGAAGACCCGGCCCGCGGCCGTGCCGGGCGAGCCCCATCGAGATGAGCGCCGGCAGGGCATAGCTGACCACCGGGAGCCGCAGCGTGCCGAACAGGCGCCGGGGCGCCAGGGCGAGCTCGAACGGCAGCTGCGGGATGAGCCGCCACGCGTCCTCGGCGGGACCGAGGCGTCCGGCGATCGCGCACATCGTGAGGATCGGGACGGAGAAGGTTCGATCCTTGCCGTAGCGTTTCGCAAGGGCCGCGGCGAGATGCGCCGGCTGCGCGCTTCCCGCGGTTCTCGCAATCCACGCTTCCGCCCCGGCGGCGGCAGAAGCGACGGCTTCGCCATGCCCGAACGCCAGAGCCGCCCAGACCAGCGCCGTGGTGCTGATATTGCTCCGGCTGTCGGGTGTGTCCCCCCAGCCGCCATCGGCGTTGACACTGGTGATCAGCCATCCGAGGCCCGCGGCGACGCGCGCCTCGTCCGGCGGCGCCGCAACATCACGATCAGCCGCGACCGCGAGCGCGGTGACGGCGGTCGCCGTGGCGAGCGCGCTGCTCGAGAGCCGCCCTTCCCAGTGCCCGTGCGCCCCCCGGGACTCCAACAGCGCGCGGCGCAGCGTCGTGGCGAATTCCTCGGGGGCCATCACCGTCTGGACCTCGGCTCGATCAGAGGCTCAGATGCCCGAGGGCGAGCAGGCCATAGTAGGTGTATTCGCAGTCGAGCGTCTCGTCCGCCCAGCTTCCGTAGAAGCCGCCGGTGCTCGTCCACAGCGTGTCGACGAAATCGAGGCACGGTTCCCGCAGCGAGCCGATATCGGCGTGCAGAGCGGCGAGCGCATGGAGGGCGGTCGCCGTCGACAGCAGGTCGGGGACCGGCGCGCGTGGCGCGGCGAAAAAGCCGCCCCGCTCGTGGCAGCGCTGGAGCAGCCATCGCGAGACGTCCCCGGCGGGATCGGACTCCAGGCGATGCATCACCATCACGGCTGCGGCCGTCGCCGGGGTGGACCCTTCAGTCAGTCCCGGGTGATTCGCGTACCCGCCGTCGGCGGCCCTGAGACCTTCCAGGCACCGAAGCAGTCCGGGCCCGTCAGGCACAGGCACGCCAAGATCTTCGATCGCTCCCAGCGCGAGGAAGCACGCATACGCGGTCCCCGTGGAGGCGTCGGGATGTGCCGCGAACCCGCCGTCGGCGGATCGGAAGGACGCGAGCCGGCGGAGCAGGCTCGCGCGCGTGCCGGCATCCATGCCCGGAGATGCCACGGATCCCCAGGCGCGGGCGAGGCAGGCGAGATGCACGAAATCGAGCGATTCACCATCCCCGAACGTTCGCAGGTAGGACGTGGTGACCGGGGGGGCGGGCTGCCCCAGGGCGAGCAGGGCTTCCAGGCCGAACGCGGTGTAGTAGAGATCGCTGCTGCCCGAGCGATCCTGGAAGCCGCCGTCCGAATTGAGCGTCTGATGCAGGAAGGCCGCGACCAGGCCGCGGGACTCACCCAGCAACGTCGGGGCGAGCCGCGCGACCTGCAGCATTTCGCGCCTCAAACTCACTGCACCAGCCCTTCACTTCCAGGTCGTTGAAGATCTTGCCCACGACTCGCCGCAGCAGGCCCTTGAGGCTCGACTGTTCGACGTCCGCAAGCGATCGAATCGCCTGCTCCTTGTACCCCTGCAGCAGCGCTTCACACCGTTCTTCCACCTTGAGGGCGGCCAGCGCAGCGAAGACCGCGCGCCGCCCGTCGCCGGAGGTGGCC
>JALZOC010000147.1 GCA_030857365.1 Acidobacteriota bacterium | reverse complement strand
GCGCACGCTCGAGCGGTAGGCCCCTGGCGTCGTCCGCCGGGCCGAAGCCCCGCGCGTTCCGCGGTGTTGATCTTTCCCGAGACTGCCGCAATACTCATCGCGGTGAGCACTGCAGTTTTCGCCAGTCGTGAGGCGCTCGAGGCGGAGATCGGACGGCTGGGCGTCCAAATCCGCCTGGAGCCCGACATCCAGGCCTCGCTGACTCCCATAGCGATCGGGAGCAGGACGGCCGGGAACCGGTTCGCGATTCATCCGATGGAGGGGTGCGACGGCACGCTCGAAGGGGCGCCTGACGAGCTCACGATTCGCCGCTGGGGTCGTTTTGCGAGCGGCGGCGCCAAGCTGCTGTGGGGCGAGGCGGTCGCGATTGAGCCGGACGCCCGCGCCAACACCCGGCAGCTGCTGCTGTCGGAGCAGAACCTTCCCGCGCTCGAACAGCTGATTGCCTTCGCCCGGAAGGAGCACGGCCCGGGCGCGGACACGTGCCTCATCGGCCTGCAGCTCACGCACTCGGGCCGCTGGTCGTACCCCACCCCCGCGGTCCTCTTTCACGACCCGGCGCTCCGCAACAACGGCCGGATCATGACCGACGCGGAGCTCGATCGCCTGCAGGATCGCTATGTCGCGGCGGCGCTGCGCGCCCGCGATATCGGCGTCGACTTCGTCGACATCAAGCAGTGCCACCGGTACCTGCTCTCCGAAATGCTGGCGGCGCGAACACGACCGGGCAAATACGGCGGCAGCCTGGAGAACCGCACGCGGTTCGTCCGGGAGGTTCTTGCACGGCTCGCAAGCGAGGCCCCCGCGCTGATTCGCGCCACCAGGATGAACTTCTTCGACGGTGTGCCGTTCGCGAAGGATCCCGCGACGGGAGCGGGTCACCCCGTGCCGGGTGCCTCGGAGAATTACCTGGAGCTCGACGAGGCGCTCGCGGCGCTGCGGATGTTCCGCGACGCCGGACTTCAGCTGGTCAACGCCACCGCCGGCTGTCCGTACTTCAACCCCCATATCGGCAGGCCCGCGGATCGCGAGCCGCCCGACGGGTATGCGGCCCCGGAGCCGGGGCTCGTCGGCGTGGAACGGCACTTCCGCCTCGCGGAAGCGGCACAACGCGCCTGTCCCGAGATCCCCGTTGTCGGGACCGGCTACAGCTATCTTCGCCATTTCGCGGTGGAAGCCGGGGAAGCCAACGTGCGCGCGGGCCGTGTGTCGCTCGTCGGGCTGGGCCGCGGCGCGATTGCCTATCCGGACTTCGCACGCGACGTGCGGATGGACAAGCGGAAGGCCTGCATCACGGTCAGTTACTGCACGACGCTGATGCGTTCGAAGGGCAACGAACTGGGGCAGTACGCCGCGGGGTGCGTCCCGCGCGATCCCGTGTACGCCAGGCTGCTCCAGGTGATTCAGAAGGACGCGAAACAGAAGGCCGCGGTCCCGGCGGCAACCGACGAGTGACCGGTGCCCGCAGCCCGCGGGCTGCTACGCGTACGAGGTCGTGACGGTCGCGTTCCGGCCGGCCCGTTCCGCCGTGACCCGCTCGAGATAGCCGCTGTCCCGGAAGGCCCGCAGGGGATCGATCGGAAGTCCTCTGGCCGTGCGCCACTCCCGGATCGCCGGGCGCACGTCCGTGGAGAATGCGTCCTGCAGCAGCGACTCCGCATCGACAATCCCTGACGCAGCCTGCGCGACGGCCAGCCCGCGGTGATCCACCAGCGCCGCCTTGGCGTACAGCTCCTGCGCCACGGTCACCGTCTGGATCATCGCCTCGATCTTCCCCTTCAAGTTGTGGCTCTGGTCGATCATGTACGCCACGTCCGTGCGGGTACCCGTTTCGTGCTCGAAGAAGAGAATCTCGTGGAAGATTCGAAAAATCTGGTACGGGTCGATGGACCCGAGCGTCAGGTCATCGTCCGCGTAGCGGCGGTCGTTGAAGTGAAAGCCGCCGAGCATGCCTTCCGCCAGGAGCCATGCGACGATCTGCTCGATGTTCTGCGACAGGTAATGGTGCCCCGTGTCCACGAGCACGCGCGCCTGCGGGCCGGCGGCGCGGGCGAGCAGCAGCGCCATGCCCCAGTCGGCGATGTCGGTGTGGTAGAACGCCGGTTCGAACGGCTTGTATTCGACGAGCAGCCGCTGGCCGGCCGCGAGCGCCGCGTGCATCGCGCGCAGCCCTTCCTCGAACCACGCCTTGCGCCTCCTGATGTTCGCGGTGCCCGGGTAGTTCGAGCCGTCGGCGAACCAGAGCGACACATCGCGGCTGTGGAGGCGGCCGGCGATCTGGACGCTGTCGACGGCGTGGCGGACCGCCCGGCTCCGCACGTCAGCGTCGGGGTTGGCAAAGGATCCGAATTTGTAGTGCTGATCCTGGAAGAGGTTCGGATTGACCGATCCCGGTCCGATGCCGTGCCGGTCCGCAAGCTGCGCGACGGCGGCCGCACTGTCGAGTCCGCGCTCGAAGTCCCAGGAGACGTGCAGCGCGAGGGTCGGGCAGATCCCGGTGAGCCCGTGCACCAGCGCGGCATCGGCGAACTTCTCGTCGATCGTCGCCGCAGCGGCGGGCTGCAGGAACTTGCCAAAGCGGGTCCCCGTGTTCGCGAATCCCCACGAAGGCAGTTCGATACGAAAGTCGTCGAGCGCGGACGCGACACGATCCGCGAGGTGGGGTTTCATGGCGACGGTGAGTCTGTCCGCGATGTCGGATCGCTGTCAAGCCACGCCGCCCGCGGAGCAGACGCTGCAGACCCTTGCAGATGCCGCAGGATGCAGTCGTGAACGTCCACCGACGTGATCCGCCCGGACGGAACAAGCTCCCTGTGCCGGCTGATGAGCACAGGCCCTTCCTCGTCCCACCCCGTCTGCCGGCCGTGTGATCCCCTGACCAGCGAGGCATCGAGCGGGATGACGTCGAGCAGCGCGCGCAAGCCCGCCGAGCGCTTCAGCAGCTTCCAGCCGACCGTCAGCGCCGGCAGGCGAATGGACGGATCCAGGAACAGCTCGACCGGGTCGTACCCGGGCTTGCGATGGATTTCCACCGTGCGGGCGAAGTCCGGAGCGCGCCGATCGTCGTGCCAGAAGTAATACGTGAACCATGAGTCCGCCATGGCGACCGCAACGAGGTCGCCGGCCCTGGCATGGTCGATGTGGTGCGCGCGCTTCTCCGGATCGCCGAGGACCATGTCGACGCCCGGAGTGCTCTCGAGAAGGTGCCGGACCTCGTGGAGACGCGAGGCGTCGTTCACATAGACGTGCGCCACCTGGTGATCCGCGACCGCGAATGCGGCGCTCGCGCCTGGGTCGAGCATCTCGCGCCCGAGCTCCTCCCGCACCGACAGCAGCCCGTGTTCGCGAAACACGCGGTTCAGGTGCACCGGCGTGGTCACGTCGCGCAGGCCGTACTCCGAGAGCACGATGACGCGGGCACCCCGTGCCTCGTAGTGCGCGATCAGATCGGCGCAGACCGCATCCACCTGACGCAGGTCGGGCATGGCCCGGGGATCGCCGGGTCCGACGCGCTGCAGGTTGTAGTCCAGGTGCGGTAGATACACGAGTGTGAGCGTCGGGCTGAACTTCCCCTCAACGTGTCTGGCGGCATCCGCAATCCACTCTGTCGAACGGATCGATGCCCGTGGTCCCCAGAACTCGAACAGCGGGAACGTTCCGAGCACGGACTGCAGCTCATCGCGCAGCGACGACGGCTTCGTGTAGACGTCAGGGACTTTTCTGCCGTCTGCCGGGTACATGGGCCGCGGCGTGACGGAGTAATCCGCCGCCGAGTACATGTTGAACCACCAGAACAGGTTCGCGCAGGTGAAGCGGGGATCCGCCGCGCGCGCGGTCTCGTAGATCTTCGGCGCCTGCACGAGCAGATTCGACTGCTTCCAGAACTTGATTTCCGCCTCGTCGCGCCCATACCACCCGTTCCCGACGATCCCGTGGGCCGACGGGTACCGTCCGGTCAGGTAATCCGCCTGCGCCGAGCACGTCACGGCGGGAAACGCCGACTTGATCCGCGCGACGGCGCCTTCTTCCGCCCAGCGGGCGAGCGCGGGCATCGACGGGCCGAGCAGGCCTGGCGTGAGGCCGACGACGTTGAGGACGACCGTTTTGTGCATGAAGTCAGCCGCGCACGGGAGATGAGCCGATCAGGGAGTGACCCGGAAGTGCTCGATCACCCACTCATACTCGCGCCCGATGGAATCGAGCAGATCGATCTTGAGCCCGGCCGGCAGGACGTCCCACGTGTAGGTCTCGATTTCGAAGTGATGGGCAAACCTGGTGCGGCCGGCGATGTCGAGAACCGTGCGCACGTAGTCCTGGGTGGAGCCCAGTCCGTCGTACGCCGCCGTGAAGAGCGGCACATGGAAATGGATGCGCCATTCGGCTCCAGCGGTCCGCGCCCCGCTGCGAAGCGCGTCGTCGAGATCGGGGAAGTGGCGGAGCGCCTGTCCAGGTTGCCGGACGATGACCTGGTGCAGGTATGTCGAGTCGGCGAAGCGGTGGAGCTGTTCCGCGAGAGCCGCTGCGGCGGCCTGGTCGTCCGGGAATTCGACCGTCAGCGCCGAACTGAGCTGCACGCGTCCGACGTGGATGCCCGCCCGCCGCAGTCGCGCCAGGGCGGCGCCTGGGTCTTCGAACTCGACCGCGAAATGGCAGCAGTCGAAACAGATGCGGACGTGGTCCCTGAGGTGCGCGCGTGCGTCCTCGATGCTGCAGCCCAGCGCCGCCGCGAGCATGGGCCCGCCGTCGGGCAGGAGGGACCCCTCGAAGAAGGCGATGAACTCGTCGCTGTGCTCGATGAGGCAGTCAGGCTCCGGCTCGATGTCGAGATGTATGAGCTTGCCTTGTTCGCGCCGCAGCCGGACGAGCGACTCGGCCACCCGAACAACGTTGGGGACGAACGCGCGCCAGCGTTCCTGACCGGCTGCCGCCACCCACGGCTTGTAGGAGAGCGGCGCGGTCGAGACGCCGCCGTCCATCCCGGCCGGCAGCAGCGTGCCGAGGATCGTCACGAGGTCGAGTGTGTAGCGCACGCGCTCGTCCTCGCGCCAGTCCGGCGCGTAGACGTCGGCCTTCACGGCCGTTCGATGGAACGAGCCATGGGGGAAGCCGTTGATCAGGGCGACATACAGCCCTTCGTCCGCGAGAAACGATCGGAAATCCTCCAGGCGATGGGCCTCGAGCAGCTCGCGCGCGTCGCGCGCCGACAGCCGGAGGCCAAGGCCGAAGGGGGCATCGGGGGACAGGCGACGTTTGAGCGGAGGGGCGAAGCGGCGCAGATTGGCCTCCACCTCGCTCCATCCGTTCCCGGGATGGATGTTCGTGCAGTACGTGAGATGAAAGGAGCCTGCGCGATCGAGCTGCACCGCGTGCTTGTCCGTTACCCGACCCGCGCGGGAGCCGCGACCGGCGTGTGCGCCGGGAGCTTGAACTTCGGCGATTGGCTGAGGAAGCGCACGGGGTTGTCGAACACCACCTGTTCGATCAGCGCCTCCGGGTGGCGCCGGCGCCTCATCTCCATGGCGAATCGCGGCACCGCGATGGCGTCGCTGGGCCCCCAGTCGCAGGCGCCCGCGACGCAGATGCGGTCGGGTCCGTACTTCTCGATGATGTCCACGGCGCGCTGCGGGGAGATCTTCGTCTGCGGATACAGCGTCAGCCCGGCCCAGAAGCCGTGTTCGAGAATCATCTCGACCGTGTGCTCCTCGGCATGGTCCACCATCACCCGCTGCGGCTCGATCTCGGCATAGCGCCGCAGGACATCGACAGAGATCGCCGTTCCCTTGTACTTGTCTTCGAGGTGGGGCGTGTGAATCAGGATGAGCTGCCGATGGGCCAGCGCGAGCTCGACCTGTTCCGTGTAGGTGGCGATTTCGTTGCGGGTGACGCGGTTCAAGCCGATCTCGCCGATCCCGAGCACCGTCGGGCGGTCGAGGAATCGGGGAATGCGCTCGAGCACGGCGCGCGAGAGCACCCGGTCGTCGGACTCCTTCGGGTTCACCGCGAGCCAGGTGTAGTGCTGCACGCCGTACTGTGCGGCCCGGCGGGGTTCGAACTCGGTGAGCTGGCGGAAATAGTCCTCGACGCTGTCGGCGCAGCTCCGATCCCACCCGGCCCAGAACGCGGGCTCCGTCACCGCGACGCATCCCGTGAGCGCCATCTGCTGGTAGTCATCGGTCGTCCGCGAGACCATGTGCGCATGATGGTCGATGTACTTCACGAGCGTGCCTCCTTGGTCCACCTGTCGTAGGCGCCGAGCGCGCTCTTCCTGTCCAGCGCCTCGAGTGGTCCCGTCGTCGGATCGCTCAGGAGCAGCTGGATGCGGGCGAGCCGCTCGCCTCCCGCGGAGAGCGCGTCCACGGCCTCGGCAAATGCCTTCATGCGGAAGTCGCGCTCCGCGCAGGCCGGGTCCGTCCGGTCGAGCCGATCGAGGAATGCCGCGACTTCCAGCAGCCTGGTGCGGTTTTCGATGAAGTACTCGTCGACCAGCTGCGGTCCGGTCAGCGGGGAGGGATGGGA
>JALZOC010000853.1 GCA_030857365.1 Acidobacteriota bacterium | reverse complement strand
ACACCGACGGGCGGGCCTACTTCCGGCGCAAGCGCGCCGCAGGCAAGAAGCCGATGGAAGCGATGCGCTGCCTCAAGCGGCGGATCTCTGATGCCGTCTACCGACAACTGGTCGCGGACGCCCAGCTTGCGGCACTGGCAGCCTCGACCGGAACGGCGAGCGCGGGCCCGGGAGGGCACTGCGGGGCGACTCAAGAATCCAGCGCGGTCGACCTGCCCCCGCACATCGACAGATCGGATCAGCCACTTGCCGGACCCGCAGAACCGACGCTACAACGCACCCGGCGACCCCGGAAGACCTCGACGAGGAAGCCCATCAAGAGCGCCGGTTGACAACAGAGGGGAGCCGCAATGGGCGCACCGCCGGGCTCGGTTCCGGTGAGGGATCGTCATCTGACACTTTTGCGGCGACCGCTGTGCGTCGGGAGAGCGCCCGCCGATCGGTGCCGCAGGCCGTCCGCCTGCGGCTCGTTATTGCGACCCGGCTCGACGACACTGACTCGCCAACAGATCCGCCTGGAGGGGGCTTGGCTGGTGAGGATTGCGGGCAGGAGTCATCCTCGATGCGATCGGGCCGATGCGATCCATGCGCCGCACGGGTTAGTGTGGCGGGCGTGGTGCGTAGCGATACCCCGTCAACCTGGGATGAGCGCGCGACCGTGCTGGCGATGCTCCAATACACGCGCGACACCGCGGCGGAGAAGTGCCGTGATCTGAACGCCCACCACACGGGCGCGGCACCGCTGGCCGCCTCGCCGCTCATGACGTTGGGTGGCGTAATCAGTCACATGCGTTGGGTCGAGCACTCCTGGATAGAGAACCGCTTCGTCGACGGACCCGATCTGGGGCCGTGGACCGATGAGTCGCCTGATCAAGAGTTCATCGACGGCGCCTCGAACCCACTTGACCAGACTCTGCAGGACTACGCCGACCAGGCCCAGCGAAGCGATGCCCTCATCGGTCGCTTCGAGCTGGACGAGCGATCAGCCCTGCCGCTCGGCTCCGGGGAGCACCCCACTCTTCGGTGGGTGTTGCTGCACCTCATCGAGGAGAACGCCCGCCACAACGGACACCTCGACATCCTGCGAGAGATGGCAGACGGAACGCTCGGGGACTGATCGCGACTGGGCTCTGCGGTTCCTGGTCATGGCCTTCCAGCGAGCACCGACGATCGTCCGTGGCGTCCCGCGACGGGATCGCTCACCCGGCGGGTTTGATCAGTGCCAGGGACGGCTGCTCAGGATCATTCGTTGGCCGTCAAGGATTAGTGTGCTCAGATGCCGGCGTCGCAGACCTACCTTGCCGGTCTTTTCGACCTGACCGGCCGCGTGGCCCTGGTGACGGGTGGCAGTTCTGGCATCGGACGATCCATCGCAGAGGCGCTCGCGCGCGCCGGGGCAGGCGTGGTGGTCTTAGCACGCGACGAGCAGAAGCTGATGACCACCGTGCGCGAGCTGGAGAGCCACGGCTGCGACGTCGCGTGGGTCAGCGCCGATCTGGGCACCCGCGATGGCGTGCGGATCGCCGCCGACAAGGCGACAGGAGCGTTCGGCGACCCCGATATCCTCGTCAACTGCGCCGGGGTGAACCTGCGACCCTCCATGGACGAGCTGGACGACGCCGTGTGGGACGCCACGATGGCCGTCAATCTGGACGCGCCGTACCTGCTCGGGCAGCGCTTCGGTCCCGCAATGGCCAAGCGGGGCTTCGGACGGATCATCCACATCACCTCACAACAGGCGCATCGCGCGTTCGTCAACAGCGGCGCCTACGGCGTATCCAAGGGTGCGTTGGAGTCCTTGGCCCGATCGCAGGCCGAAGCCTGGTCACCACTCGGCGTTACGTGCAACACGCTCGTACCAGGATTCGTGCTGACCCCCCTGAACTCCCGCCTGTCCTCCGACCCGGCCACCGTGGCAACTCTCGCTGAGCGCACCATGATCGGCCGCAACGCAGAAGCCGAAGACTTCGCAGGCGTCGCGGTCTTCCTAGGCAGCACGTCCTCGGCCTACATCACCGGGCAGACGATCTTCGTCGACGGCGGCTTCTCCGTCCACTAACGCTGACCGGCGCCGCTTGTGGCGTCGCCCGGACAACGACGCTGGCCGGTAGCGGAACCCGTTACGGG
>JALZOC010000852.1 GCA_030857365.1 Acidobacteriota bacterium | reverse complement strand
GCTTCCTCGACGCGCTGCGCGCGCGCGATGCGTGGAAGACCGTGCCGGTCATCGTGATCTCGGCCAAGTGCACGACCGACGGTGACCGCAGCCGACTCCAGTCAGCGACGGCGATTCTACAGAAGGGCACGCACTCCACGGCTGATCTGCTCCGCGCCGTCGGCGCCGCCGCTCCGCCCGTGTAGTCGCCCACGCCGGCTATTCGCGGCGGAAGCTGCTCGACCGCATGTTCGCGCACGTGCGGCTCGTCGTGCCCCAGCACGGTCGTGAGCGCAGGGATTCGGACACTCGCTCGGGCAAGAGCTTGGCGTCTCATCCGTCAGCCTGGCCCGCGTTCCCGCCGCCGGTGGCGGCGGGTCGCATGGACTGTATCTTGGTCGGTGCAGGCGCTCGCCTGGCGGAAGGAAGGGTTCGTCCGATGCGGGACGGAAGGTCGCGTGGGCCGGCGCCACCGCGCCCGCGTCCCCCGCGCCGTCCGAAAGCGAGACCACGCGTCCCCGCGAGAGGGTCCAATGGAGCGGCTGACAACGACCATCCCGACCGAGCCGATCGGCAGCATCCCGCGCCCGCTCGACCTGATCGACGCCGTGAACCGGGGCGAGATCGACGATCCGTCGGTGCACCCGCTCTACCTGGCGGCCACGAAGGACACGATCGAGCGGTTCGAGGCGACCGGCTCGCCGGTGATCACCGACGGCGAGCAGCGGAAGTACGACAACTTCTGGACCTACTCCGTGCACGGCCTGCCGAACACTGCACCCGACGGATTCACGATTCCGTTCGCCGCCGGCCACTCCCGTCGGATGCCGCGGCTGACCGCCGGGCCCTTCCGCTACATGCGCTACGCCGACACGTATCTGGAGATCGCCGCGGGCTTCGCCAACCGGCCGCTCAAGCAGGCGGTCATCTCTCCGTCGGCACTCAGCCTCATGTACCCCGCGGACGGGATCCCCGGATATTCCCGCGACGAGTTCCTGGAGGACCTGCTTCGAGAGCACGAGACCGAGATCCGCCGTTGCTTCGACAGGGGCGCCGCCAAGGTGCAGATCGACTTCACCGAGGGGCGCCTCGCCATGAAGATCGATCCGTCCGGAACGCTGCTCACCAGCTTCGTCGATCTCAACAACCTGTCGCTGTCACGCTTCTCGGCCGAGGAGCGCAAGCTCATCGGCGTGCACACCTGCCCGGGTGGCGATCGCGACTCGACTCACAGCGCGGAGGTCGACTACGCCGAGCTGCTGCCGAGCCTTTTCGAGCTCAAGGCGGGCAACTTCTACATAGCGCTGGCCGGCGAGAAGGATCGTGAGCACGTCCTGCGCATGATCCGCCGGTACATGAAGCCGAACCAGCGGATCTTCGTCGGCGTCGTCGCGCCGATCGACCCGCGCGTGGAGACGCCGGAGGAGGTGCGCGACCGCGTCCTCGAGGCCGCCAGGTTCATCCCCATCGAGCAGCTCGGCACCACCGACGACTGCGGGTACGCGCCGTTCAGCGATGACACCTCCACGAGCCGCGACACGGCGTTCGCCAAGATCCGGGCGCGCGTCGAAGGTACCGAGCTCGCGGCCCGGCAGCTCGCCGGCGGGTGAACGGTGACCACAGCGCCGGACGATCGGGAAGAGGAGGCACTGCTCCGCACGGTTCTGCACCAGAACGCCGAGAGCATCTTCCTCGCACGGCAGCGCGCCGAGCGGGATCTCGAGGTCGCCCGTGAGGCGCTCGAGACCCGTACCACCGAGCTCGCCGCCACCCTGTCGATGATGCAGGCCACACTGGAGGCGACCGCCGATGGCATCCTCGCCACCGACCAGGAGGGGCGGGTCACCGCCTTCAACGAGAAGTTCCTCCGGATGTGGTCGTTAGCTGACGACGTCGTGGCGATGGGGGACCACCGCGAGCTCCTCGACCGGATGGCGACGCAGCTCCCCGACGCGCCCCGTTACCTCGGCACCGTCGACCAGATCCTCCAGGACTCGCCGCAGGAGAGCTTCGACGTGCTGGAGCTCGCCGATGGCAGGGTGTTCGAGCGCTATACCCGCGTCCAGACCGTCCATGAGCGGGATATCGGACGGGTCTGGAGCTACCGCGACGTGACGGATCGGGCGCGCGCCGTGGCCCAGCTTCGCGAG
>JALZOC010000851.1 GCA_030857365.1 Acidobacteriota bacterium | reverse complement strand
CGCATTGGCGTCCTGGCCGAAGAAGGCGCTGGGGTCACCCACGTCTGTCGAGATGTCGAACTCCTCGCGGAACTGCATCACAGGATTCGACCACAGCACCTTGTCCGTCTTCATATCCTTGAACTCGATCCGCGCCGTCAGCGTGAGGACATACCGGGAAGCCTGCCGATCGGTCGTGAATGCCGCCGGTGTCAGCGTGATGGACGAGATCTCCCCGGTCAGCAGCCCGTCGACGCCGGTCGCCGTCGGCTCGACCTTGTACTTGCCCCGGCCGATGAACTCGGAGACGACCGCCTGGGTGATGCGCTTCTCGACGTCGAAGACGGGCGTGCTGTTCACGAACATCGGCACGCCGATCACGCGGATATACACCGGCAGGAACGATCCGCGCCCGGAGAGCGAATAGCCGCACCCCGGCAGCGCCATCGTCATGGCCACTACGGTTGTCAGACGAAGGAGCAGTCGACGTGTCCTGGCGCGGCGAAGCGGTGTACCGCAGATGTGACGGGTCAACAACTTAGCGTAAAGGTGAGTGTCCCCATTTGTCATCTCCATCAGCTTACGACGATGCTGACCAGCCGGCCACCGGCGATGACAATTTTCTTCACCGTCTTACCCTCGAGGTGCTTCTGGACCTGCGGGTCGGCCAGCGCCAGCTCGCGCAGCTCGTCGTCGGTCGCGTCAGCCGCGGCCGTGACGCGCGCGCGGAGCTTGCCGTTGATCTGCACGGGGACAACGATCTCCTGAGCCCTGGCGACCGCCTCGTCGAACGCCGGCCAGCCCGCGGCGACGATGCCGTCCGGGTGGCCGAGCATTTCCCAGAGCTCTTCCGCCATGTGGGGAGTGAATGGCGAAATCATCCGGACCAGCGCCTCGACCGCCTCCTTGAGAACGGCGATCGTGCCCGCACGTTCGACCGCACCGACGGCGGGCGCGGCCCCTGCGTGCTGTCCGATGCGCAGGCACTCGGTGCGGCCGCAGAACGCGTAGAGCTCGTTCACCAGCTCCATCAGGCCCGACACGGCTGTATTGAGGTGGACGCGCGGGTCCAGATCGGCCGTGACGCGGCGGATCGTGTCGTGGGTCTTCCTGCGAAGCGCGCGCTCGTCGTCGTTCAGCTCGACTTCGCCCGGAGCCGGAATACCCTCCCCGCCGATTGTTTCAGCCATGTGGTCCACCAGGCGCCACACGCGGGCGAGAAAGCGCCAGCTGCCTTCGAGGCCGGCGTCCGTCCACTCGATTTCCTTCTCAGGCGGCGCGACGAACATCACGTACAGCCTGAGTGCGTCTGCGCCGAATTGCTGGATCATGTCGTCCGGGTCGACCACATTCCCCTTCGACTTGGACATGACCTGCCCGTCCTTGAGCACCATCCCCTGCGTCAGGAGGCGCGTGAACGGTTCGTTCAGGCTGGTCATTCCGAGATCGCGGAAGACCCGGCAGAAGAAACGCGAGTAGATCAGGTGCAGGATGGCGTGCTCGACGCCGCCGCTGTAGAAGTCGACCGGGCCCCAGTAGGCGACCTTGTCGGGATCGAACGGCAGCTCTTTGTTCTGCGGGTCGCAGAACCGGAAGAAGTACCAGGACGAGTCGACGAACGTGTCCATCGTATCCGTCTCGCGGCGGGCTGGGCCGCCGCACTGCGGACAGGTCGTGTTGACGAATTCCGGGATCTGCGCGAGCGGCGAGTCCCCTCGTCCGCTGAACTCCGCGACTTTCGGAAGCAGGACCGGCAGGCTGTCGGAGGGCACCGGGACCATGCCGCACTTCTCGCAGTAGACGACAGGAATGGGGGTGCCCCAGTAGCGCTGCCGGGAAATGCCCCAGTCCTTGAGCCGGTACTGCACCGTGCGCTGACCGATGCCGCGCGCTTCCGCCGCCGCCGACATTTGGGCGATCGCGTCGTCCACCTGGAGCCCGCTGTACTCGCCGGAGTCCACGAGCACGCCCGGGCCGTCATACGCCTCGGACATCGCAGAGACAGAGCGTGCCGCGCCGGAGCTTCCGGAGGAGACGGCGGCGGGCCCAGCCTCCTCGCCCCGCGGCTCGATCACGCGCGTGATGGGCAAGCCGTACTTCGTCGCGAACTCGAAGTCCCGTTGATCGTGCCCCGGCACGCCCATCACTGCG
>JALZOC010000146.1 GCA_030857365.1 Acidobacteriota bacterium | reverse complement strand
AATCGATGCGAAGCTGTGCGGCGGCGTCCTGGAGGGCGGAAAGAGATGTGCTCATGGTGGCAGTCTGATCGCGCGGGGCAGGTCGCGCAGGGCGTGACCCCGCGGCTGTTTGTGTCTACGGTCTACGGTGTCTCCAGGCCCTGTCCTGGCCTGGCCGCGCCACGTGCGAATCCGGCAGTGTATCACCGGACCTCGGAGGCGCGCACCGCGAGCACGTAGTGCGCGGCCACAGGTCCGTGGCCTGCCGCGAGCGGCGCCATGGCTGCCAGCGTCCGATCCGCGAAGGTGATGAATTCGCGATCGCCAGACGCCCCGGCCAGCCGCCGCAGCGTGCGCGAGAGATCGCAGTTGCCGGCGAAGGGTTTGAGGCGGCGGCGCAGGAGACCGAAGGCGGGCTCCGGCTCGTCCGCCCCGCGGTCGAAGAAGCCTCCCTCCGAATCGTCCCACATCAGGCGGATTGCGTAGCGGGCCAGTTCTTCGGCCATCATCTGGTAGACGACGTTGCCGGTCAGGTCGAAGGCGTCGAGGCTGGCGTCCGCCATCGCGAACTGGTCCGCGAGCAGCCCGCGAGCCCCTGGACGGACGTCGAACGAGTGCGCCACCCCCATGCCGGGCTTGTAGCAGGCGAGCAGGACCCGCTCGAAGGATTTCAGCGCGAAGTCGCGCAGGCCGTCGTCGTTGAAGACGCTCGCCGCATGCAATGCCGCTGACGCCATCCCGGCGTTCCCGTCCGCGAACATGACGCGTCCCGCCCCTGGGGGGGTGAGCGCGCGCCGGGCCTCGTGAGTCGTGACGCCATAATAGCGATCGTCGGCCGCCTGCGAGCCCCACCACCCGCCGTCAACCGGATCCGCGAGCCATGTCTGCACGTAGCGCAGGATGTCGGCCGCGCGCTCGGTGAAGCGCGCGAGTCCGAACGCCGCGCCCGCGTCCAGGTACAGCCGCAGCAGCGCGGCGTTGCCCTCGAGCATCTTCTCCGTGTTCGGGGACTGCCAGTCCCGGCCCGCCGCGCACCGGAAGAACCCGCCGTCCACCTCGTCGTACAGCCCGCCCCATCCCATCGCGTCCAAACTGGCCTCCGCGATCGAACGATACGACGAATGTTCATCGGCCCCGGCGAGCTCGAGCGCGAGACGAATCGGGGCAACCAGCCCGAACTTCGGCTCTCCGCCGAAGCCGCCATGCTCCGGGTCATACGTGGCGAAGATCGCGTCGGACACCTCCGCGAGCGATGGCGCGGGCGCCGGCGTGGACGGTCCGGGTAGCGCGCGGAGCTCTTCGGCCGGGTCATCCGTCCGTGCGGCGAACGCCTCCACCACCTGCGTCAACACGGAGAGCATGCGGTGCAGCGGGACGAACGTGCCACCCCCCAGCACGGCGCCCCCGGGTGTGAGGAACGCCGTCGTCGGCCAGCCGCCAAGGCTGTACCGTTCGCTCACATCGGGCCGGAGGTCCGCGTCCACGCGCACCGGGACGAATCGATGGTTGATGAAGGTGGCGATGATGGGATCCAGGTAGGTCGTGCAGTCCATCTCGCGGCACCTCTGGCACCAGGTCGCCGCGATGAACAGGAGCACGGGCTTCCGCTCCTCGCGCGCGCGTGCGAACGCCGCGGCTCCCCAGGGGAGCCACGCCACCGCATTGGAAAGCACCTGGAAGCCCGGCATCTGACCCCGTGATTATAATGAGAGGATGCTCGTGCTGCGGTACGCCGGCCTGCTGGCGCTGACGCTCTGGGTCGGCGGCCTCGTGGTGCTCGGCGGCATTGCGGCGCCTTCGATCTTCGACGTGCTCGCGCGGCAGCCCGCGGCCGACAGCCGCCTCCTCGCGGGAGCCATCTTCGGCGAGGTGCTCAGACGATTCCACCTGCTCAGCTACGCATGCGGCGCGGTGCTCGTCGGCACGCTGCTCGCCCGGCGCGTACTCGGTCCACGACCGGTCCGCTTCGCGGTCCGGCTCTCGATTGCGTGCCTCATGTGCGCGGCCATGGTCTACTCCGGCACCATCCTGTCGGCGCGCATTGCGCGCGCTCAGTCCGCCATCGGCGCCGCGCCTTCGAGCCTCCCGCCAGGCGACCCCCGACGCGTGGCATTCGGACGGCTTCACGCCATCTCGACCGGGTTGCTGGCGCTTCCGGTGCTCGGCGGGCTGGTGCTCCTCTTCCGGGAGTTGAAAGATTGAACACCGACCGCGTGCTCGCCAGGATCCAGGCTGAGTTCGCCGGCGAGCCAGAGACCGGCCGCGCCCTCGAGCGCGTCGTCGCGGTCCTCAAGGACAGCCTCCCGCTCTACACCTGGGTGGGCATCTACCTCCTGGACGGAGACGAGCTCGTCCTGGGCCCGTTCCTCGGCAAGCCGTCCCCGCACACCCGGATTCCACTCGGCCGCGGCATCTGCGGCGCGGCAGCCACGCAGAAAGCGACCATCATCGTGGACGACGTGAACGCGGACCCCCGGTACCTGGCCTGCAGCATCGAAACCCAGTCGGAGATCGTGGTGCCGATCATGGAGGGCGGGCGCGTGCTCGGCGAGATCGACATCGACAGCGATCGGCGCGGCGCGTTCGGGCCCGCGGATCGTGCGCTCCTGGAGGCGGTGGCGATGATCGTCGCGCCGCGCCTCGTCCACCATCGGGCCCTGAACTCCTGAGCGCTCCTTCATGTCCCATGTGATCACGCTGATTCCCGGCGACGGCATCGGGCCGGAGGTAGCCGCCGCCGTCGTGCGCATCTTCACCGCCGCCGCGATCGACATCGACTGGGAGCGCCACGAAGCGGGCGTGACCGCATTCAAGAAGTACAACCAGTCGCTGCCCGTTCCGCTGCTCGATTCCATCCGGAAGAACAAGGTCGCGCTCAAGGGGCCTGTCACCACCCCCATCGCGGAAGGGTTCACCAGCGTGAACGTGGGTTTGAGAAAGGCGCTCGACCTTTACGCGAACCTGCGCCCCGTCCGCAACCTCGCCGGGGTCGAGAGCCGCTTCGAAGGCGTCAACCTGGTCATCGTCCGGGAGAACACCGAGGATCTGTACGCCGGGCTCGAGCACCAGATCGTTCCGGGTGTCGTCGAGAGTCTGAAGATCATCACTGAGAAGGCTTCCACGCGGATTGCGCGGTTCGCATTCGACTACGCGCGCGCGAACGCCCGCCGCACGGTGACGGCCATCCACAAGGCCAACATCATGAAGCTGAGCGACGGGCTGTTCCTCGAAAGCACGCGGAACGTGTCCCGGGAGTTCACCGACATCGCCTACGACGAGCGGATCGTCGACGCCGCCTGCATGCAGCTCGTCATGCGGCCCGAGAAGTTCGACGTTCTCGTGCTGCCGAACCTGTACGGCGACATCGTGTCCGACCTGTGCGCCGGCCTGGTCGGCGGGCTCGGCGTCGTCCCCGGGGCGAACATCGGCCTCGACTCGGCGGTGTTCGAGGCCGTGCATGGCAGCGCGCCGGACATTGCGGACAGGAACCTGGCGAACCCGACGGCGCTCCTGCTCTCAGGGCTGATGATGCTCGACCACATCGGAGAGGCGGAGCGGGCCGAGCGGATCCGGGCCGCGCTGATGCGCGTGCTCACCGCCGGCAGGGTCCGGACACACGATCTCGGCGGAAAGGCCTCCACCACCGAGTTCACCGATGCCGTCTGTCGCGAAATAGAGGCATGATCAGAACCCTGAAACCCGAGGAAATTGGAACGAATCTGATATAGTCCGCGCGTGATGCTCGACGACATCACCCAGGCAGTCCTCGCGCGCGAGGAAGTAGCGCGCTATCTGCGTGGCGGCCCCGGTCAAACGGAGCTCGAGGCCCGCGAGCGGATCCATGCCTACCTCGACGAGCTCCGGACCACGCAGCGATATCCCATCTACCGGGCGCTGAAGCATCCGCTCTATCCCATCCTGCGGAAGATCGAACGGATCGTCGAGCACATCGACATCGCTCAGCGGGCGACGCGCGCCGGGCGTGTCATCTACATCTCGAACCACAAAAGCCATGTCGATTACCTGGTGGAGCCGCTGGTGCTCGACGACAACGGCATCCGGCCGCCCGTCATCGCGGCTGGCATCAACCTGTTCGGCGGCCCGCTCGGGCTCATTCACCGCCATGTGACCGGTGCGATTCCCATCCGCCGGAACACAAAGGACCCCGCCTACCTCGTCACCCTCAAGGCATACGTGGCAGAGCTGCTCCAGCGCCACGACCTGCTGTTCTACTTCGAGGGCGGGCGGAGCTACTCCGGGGAGCTCAAGGCGCCGAAGACGGGCCTGCTGCATGCCACCATGCAGGCCGACGCGGGAGCGGTCGTCGTCCCCGTGGCAGTGGCCTACGACGTCGTCCTCGAGGATCACATCCTCGCCCACCAGGCAGGCAAGGGACGAGGACGCCCGTTCGCGCGGGAGGTCGCGGAGATGGTGCGGTACGCGGTCGGGTACCAGTCGCGCGCATTCGTCACCTTCGGCGAGCCGATCAGCCTCGCGGCATTCGACCCCGAGGCACGCCGCGACGTCATGGCGCTGGCGCATCTCACGCGCGAGTCGGTCGGCCGGCTGTACAAGGTCCTTCCAACGGCGGTGCTCGCGGCGGCGCTGAAGCCCTCGATCACCAAACGCGAACTGGAGGCACGGGCCGAGGCGATCATCGACACGGCTCGCGCCGCCGGCGCCAACATGGGCGTCACCTCCGGCCGGCAGGCGATCGAGGAAGGGGCCGAGCCGCTGGCCGCACGCAACATCATCCACGTCGAGCGCGGCGGCCGGTTCCGCGTTCGGGAGCGCACCGTGCTGCGATACTACGCGCGCACGATCCAGCATCTCCTCACCGGAGCGAAGCGCCCGCCCAGAATGCACTGATGATCGCGCACGTCTCGAAAGCTTTTTTCCAGACGCTCGCCGACAGCCGGGGTCTCCAGCGCCTCGCCTCCCGCTACGGCATGCGGCGGCCCGACAGCTTCGCCAGGCGGTTCATCGCCGGAGAGACCGTCGAAGAAGCGATCGCCGCCGCACGCACCCTGGAGCTGTCCGGCCTGATGCAGACGCTCGACATGCTGGGGGAGAGCGTGGCGACGATGGCCGAAGCCGACGCGGCGACGCGAGGCTACCTCGCGCTGATGGATCGGATCGTGGCCGCCGGGATCGGCCGAAACATCTCGCTCAAGATCACCCAGCTCGGGCTCACCGTCGATCGCGCCACCTGCGTCGACAACCTGCGCCGCGTCCTCGACCGTGGCGCCGCCACGGACTTCATGGTGCGGATCGACATGGAGAATTCCCCCTACACGCAGGTGACGCTCGAGATCTTCGACACGATGTGGCAGCAGGGCTACCGGAACGCCGGCGTCGTGCTGCAGTCGTACCTGCCTCGCAGTCTGGCGGACGCCGTGCGGCTCATCGAACTCGGCGCGCGGATACGACTCGTCAAGGGGGCCTACAACGAACCAACGGGCGTCGCCTACCAGGACAAGCGCGAGGTCGACTCGGCGTTCGTCGAGATCATGAAGCTGCTGCTGGTGAGAGGGAACTATCCCGCCATTGCGACGCACGATCCGGCCATGATCGCCGCGACGCGGGAATTCGCCACCCGACGAGGCATTCCGCCGGCCCGGTACGAATATCAGATGCTGTACGGGGTCCGCCGGGACCTTCAGGCCGGGTTGACGGCCGAGGGGTACCGCGTTCGCGTATACGTGCCCTTCGGGCGTGAATGGTTCCCCTACTTCATGCGCCGCCTCGGCGAAAGACCAGCGAATGTCGGCTTTGTCCTTCGGGGAATCCTGCGCGAAGGATAGCCCGACAGTACGTCGCCGCGCTCCCTCTCTAGGCACCCCGAGCGCCATATCGCCGGGTTCTGTCGGTGCTGCGCTACACATCGGCTCCCCCCACCTGCGCCTCCTTGACACCTCATCTGCTCCTAACCCTATGGCTCAGCAGGTGATACCTCCCCGGTGCGAGTAGCTGGTACACGCTTTGATATTCCTGAGGCTGTCGGAACGTCCGAGCGGCACTCGGCGTCCTAGCGACCAGGAAAGGACAAGGGAGATCGTTCATGGTGACCAACTACCCGCAGCAGCTCACGGCCACCGCGCACGCCGCGCAGAATCAGCTCAGCAGTATCGCGGCGCGGGCGATGGGGCGACTCGGCCAGCTGTTCTGCGGGATTCGCGGCCACGATTCAGTTCTGCACTTCGAGGGAAATCGCGTGAACATGCGCTGCACGTCGTGCGGCCATGACACGCCCGGCTGGGAAATCACCGGGCGGGGTCCCCGCCGCCGCTACGAGGGGGACGCCAGGCGCCACCTGTTGAACACGCCCCGGCTCGTCCTGCGGAAGAGCGCCTGAACGCACGCGCTCGCTGTCAGACATCAGCTCTCCGCTTCGGCCGCGAGCGGCGGATCAGAGGAGACGCCGAGTCGCGCCACTCGCGCGGAGAGCCGACAGGGACACCTGACAGCTCTTTACAGATCATTCATCAAGCACGCGAGCACATTGCGGCAGGCGATGACGTCGGCGATCCGCACGTACTCGTCGCCGCTGTGC
>JALZOC010000145.1 GCA_030857365.1 Acidobacteriota bacterium | reverse complement strand
AGTTCAAGCGGCGCAACAAGACCGTCCTGCTCGTGACCCATTCGCTCGGGCTCGTCGAGCGCTTCTGTGACGAAGCGCTGTGGATGGACGGCGGCGAGATGAAAGGGATGGGGGATCCCAAGCGGATCGTCGGCGCGTACATCACGGCCGTCGAGGTGACGGAGGAACATCAGCTCGCCGCGGGCGACGCGCGGGCGCAGGAGTCCGCCGCGGTCGTGTCCCCGGACGAACCGGCGAGCGCCGTGCTTCCGGACCATCCGATCGAAACCGTCGGCGGGCCGGCCGACATGTTCCGGGCGACCGAGGGCCGCTGGGGGTCCCGCGAAGTCGAGATCACGGACGTGGAGCTGAGCGGCGCGGACGGAGAGGCGGGGCACGTGTTCCACAGCGGACAGCCGCTCACCGTGCGCATCGCGCTTCGCTCCCCCGTCGAAATCGACGACTTCGTGATCGGGATCGGGCTCTTCAACGCGGAAGGCGTCTGCTGCTACGGCACGAACACGAGCATCGAAGAGCTCAAGGGGGAGCGCCTCTTCGGCGACGCCGAGGCGCGGTTCACGATCGAGAGCCTGGATCTCGTCGAAGGCACGTACAAGCTCGACGTCGCCATCCACAAGGCCGATGGTTACCCGTACGACTACCATCGCCTCCTCTACACGTTCCGGGTCAAGTCCCGGACAAAGGACGTGGGCATTTACCGCCCACGCCACGAGTGGCGCTTCTCGGACACGCTCACGTTCAGCCGCACGGGTGTCCCGCAATGAGAAGACGCCCCCGATGACGGCAGATCGCGCCGCCCCGTCACGGGTGATGGCGCCCGACATGGTGAGCGCCTTCGTGGGCCGCGAACGCGACGCCGGACGCCGCATCGTGTTCACCAACGGCGTCTTCGACCTGCTGCACCCGGGGCACGTGCGCTACCTGCAGGACGCGCGCGCACTGGGCGACCTCCTCGTCGTCGGAATCAATGCGGACGAATCGGTCCGCCGGAACAAGGGGCCGAACCGGCCAATCAATCCGCAGCACGAACGCGCCGAGGTGCTCGCGGCGCTGGCCTGCGTGGATGCGGTGGTCATGTTCAGCGAAGACACGCCGGCCGAGATCATCCGGCTGGTCCAGCCGGACATCCTGGTGAAGGGCGCCGACTGGGCGGCCGACGCCATCGTCGGCCGCGATACCGTCGAAGCGCGCGGCGGCCAGGTGGTCCGCATCCCCGTCGAAGAAGGCTACTCAACGACCGCCATCGTCGAACGCGTTCGAAAGGGCGGCTCCGCCTGAGCTGCTCCTGGTGGGAGCACGCCGTCCGCACGGGCCCAATGCGATAAAATAAGAGGTTTCCACACCTCAGGAACCGCACGAACCGTGTCTTCTTACACCTCCAGCTCGCTCACCCTCCGTTCGCTGCTGAAATCGGCCGCGAGCCGTCTCAGGCTTGGTCTGCCCGCCGGGAAAGTGTCCGGCCTGGCAGACCCGGCCAAGGCTCTGTTCGCCGTCGCCGCCGCGGACCGCGGGTTCACGGTCCTCGTGGTGCCGACCGATCGCGACGTAGAGACAATGACGACGGACGCGAGGTTCTTCTTCTCGGCGCTGGAGGGCCTGTCCGACGCCGAGGTAGAGCGGCGCGTTCTGCCGTTTCCTTCCCACGAGGTCGACCCCTACCGCGGGCTCGCACCGCATTTCGACATCGCATCCGCCCGCGCGCGGGCCCTGCATGCGCTCGCCGCGGGGCAGTGCCGGCTCCTCGTCGCCTCGGCCGGCGCGCTGTTCCCGCGCCTGAGCCCTCCAGAGCGGTTGAACGCTGCCGCGATGTCGCTCTCTCCGGGGCAGGAGATCTCCCCCACCGACCTCGGAGACCTGCTCGCCGCGGCGGGCTACACACGACAGGATCCCGTCGACGAGACCGGAGAGTTCTGCGTGCGGGGCGGCGTCGTGGACTTCTACCCCGCCGGTGCGCGGGAACCCATTCGCCTGGAGTTCGTCGGGGACACGATCGAATCGATCCGCGGGTACGACCCGGCGACGCAGCGATCGACAGCCGGGCTCGGCCAGGCCGCGGTGACGCCGCTGCAGGAACTGCCCGGAGATTCCGAGTCGGCGGATCGATCCGCGACCGCGTTCGATTACCTGTGGTCTCATGGCCGGCCGCACGTGCTGATCTCCGAACCAGACGAGGTCGCAGCCCACGGCGAAAAATTAACGCAGCAGATTCTCGCGAGCCATCAGGAGGCGGTTACCAAAGGTCAGCGGGTGCCCGCACCCGAGGAGCTCGTCGTCGCGTGGCACGACGCGGCGGTATGGCTCGACGGCGGCACGGCGCTCGAGACGCTGTCGCTCGACGAATCGGCGCATATCGCGTGTCAGCCGGCGCAGCAGTTTTCGGGGCGGGTCCCCGATTGGGCGGCGGCGATCAGAAGCGGGAGGCAGGCGGGCGACACGATCGTGTTCATCGCGAATTCCCCGGGCCTCGCGGAGCGGACGATCGAGCTGCTTGCGGAGTACGAGATCTTCGCGGCGCCGATCGAACGCGCGGAGGACGTGCGCACGGCGTCTGTGCTCGTGGGGACCGGGCACCTGTCGCGCGGCTTCCGGCTGCCGGAGGCGGGGCTGCAGTTCTGGGCCGAGACGGACGTCTTCGAAGAAGAGCGCAAGACTCACGAACGGCGCCGGTCGGCGACCCGGACGTTCCTTTCCGACTTCCGCGACCTCAAGGTCGGCGATCTTGTCGTCCACGTGGATCACGGCATCGGCGTGTTCGTGGGCCTGAAGCGCATCGAGATGGGAGGCGCACCGCAGGAGTTCATGGAGCTCCGGTACTCCGGTGAGGACAAGCTCTTCGTGCCCGTCGAGCGCCTCGACCTGGTGCAGAAGTACACCGGTGCGTCGAAGCCGTCGCTCGACAAGCTCGGGGGCACCACCTGGGAAAAGGCGAAGACCCGGGTCAAGAAGGCCATGCGCGACATGGCCGAGGAGCTGCTCAAGCTGTATGCCGCGCGGAAGGCCGTGCCGGGGCACGCATTCAGCCCTGATTCCCACTGGCAGCAGGAGTTCGAGGACGCGTTCGAGTGGGACCTGACGCCCGATCAGAAGACCGCCATCGCCGACATCAAGGGAGACATGGAGTCTCCCGCCACCATGGATCGGCTGCTCTGCGGCGACGTCGGCTATGGAAAGACCGAGGTGGCCATGCGCGCCGCGTTCAAGGCGGTCATGGACGGCAAGCAGGTCGCCTTCCTCGCGCCGACGACCGTGCTCGCGTTCCAGCATCTCAAGACCCTGAAGGATCGCTTTGCCGCCTTCCCCGTGCGCGTCGACATGGTCAGCCGCTTCCGGACGAAAGGCGAACAGAGAGCGACGCTCGAGGACCTCAAGGCCGGCAAGGTCGAGATCATCGTCGGCACGCACCGCCTGCTCTCGAAGGATGTCGAGTTCCGCGACCTCGGGCTGCTCGTCGTGGACGAGGAGCAGCGCTTTGGCGTGGCGCACAAGGAGCGCATCAAGCAGATGCGCAAGCGCGTCGACGTGCTCACGATGACCGCCACCCCGATTCCGCGCACGCTCAACATGTCGCTGGCCGGGATCCGCGACATGTCGATCATCGAGACGCCGCCGAAGGATCGCCTGTCGATTCAGACCAACGTGGTCAAGTTCGACCAGGCCGTCATCTCCTCCGCCATCCGCACCGAGATCGAACGCGGAGGGCAGGTCTACTTCGTGCACAACTTCGTCGAATCGATCATCTCGATTGGCGCGCTGATTACGCGGCTGGTGCCGGAGGCGCGGGTCGTGGTCGGACACGGCCAGATGGCCGAAGAGGATCTCGAGAAGGCGATGGTCGACTTCGTCGCGCACAAATACGACGTCCTGCTGGCGACGACCATCATCGAAAACGGGCTGGATATCTCCAACGCGAACACCATCATCATCAACCGCGCCGACCGGTACGGCCTGTCGCAGCTCTACCAGCTCCGCGGGCGCGTCGGCCGGTCCGACCGACGTGCGTATGCGTATCTGCTGATCCCACCCGAAGACTCGCTCTCCGCGGTGGCGAAAAAACGGCTGGCCGCGATCCGCGAGTTCAGCGATCTCGGCAGCGGATTCCGGGTGGCCGCGCTCGATCTCGAGATCCGCGGCGCCGGGAACCTGCTCGGCGGGGAGCAGAGCGGGCACATCGAAGCGGTCGGCTTCGACATGTATATGAAGCTGCTCGAACAGACGATCAAGGAGCTCAAGGGGGAGGAGCTCGAGGACGAGCGCCGCGCCAACGTCAACCTGCGGGTCGACCTGCGCATCGACGACCAATACATCCCGGACATGAACCAGCGGCTCACGGTCTACCGCCGGATGGGAGCGGTGCGCACGGATGAGGAGCTGCAGAAGCTGCTGCTCGAGGTGCGGGACCGATACGGCCCGGCGCCGGAGTCCGTTCAGAACCTGGGGGAGTACGCGGCCATCAGGCTCCTCGCCGATCGGATCGGACTCGAGTCGCTCGACCGCGAGGGCCCCGCGGTCGTCTTAAAGTTCAGACCCGACGCGAAGCTCGATCCGGCGTGGCTGTTCCGCGTGGTCCAGCAGCGCGGGGACATCACCCTGATCCCCCCTGCGACGCTCAGGCTCGATTTGAAGAAGCCTGCGGCGGCGGACCGCCGCCCCGTTCAGGCCGTCCGGCCCGTCGCCCCGCCGGTGCCCCCGTCGCGCGGGAAACCCCGCAAGGGAGGGGACCCCGTGGCGGGGGGATCCTGGTGGGCGGCAAGGGCGCAGGCCGGAGAGGTGACGTCCGGCTTCACAAAGGACGAAATCATGCGCCCGCCGGTGGAAAACCCGCGGACCGAGGATGGTGTGTTCGTGCGGGTCTCGGGGCTCCTCCGCGAGTTGAGCGGGGGGCAGTAATCGTTTAAGATATTGTTTTGCAGTAGTTTAGGTGACTTTCATGAAGAAGCTGATTTGGGCCACTATCCTGGTTGCGGCGTGGGCCGGCCCCGTGCGCGCGCAGATTCTCGAACGCGTGCTGGTGAAGGTGAACGGCGACATCCTGACGCAGACCGAGCTCGAGGAGAAGCAGACCGCCGCCATCCGCGCCCGCATCGCCGGTGGTGACTTGAAGCCGGACATCGCGAAGGACGGCGCCGAGCTCAAGAAGGCCATGGAGGAGGTCACGCCCCAGCTGCTCGTCGAGGCAATCGACGAACTGTTGCTCCTGCAGATGGGGAAGGAGAAGGGCTATCGCCTGAGCGATGACCAGTTCAAGAGCTGGCTCGAGAACCTCCGCAAGGAGCAGAACCTCCAGGACGACGAGAAGTTCTTCGCCGCACTCAAGCAGGAGGGCATGACGGTCGACGACCTCCGGAAGAACGTCGAACGCCAGTTCCTCGTGGGGCAGGTGCAGCGCGACGAAGTCGGCTCGAAGCTGTCCATCACAGAGGAAGAAGCGCGCCAGTACTATCTCGCGCACAAAGACGAATTCGTGGAGCCCGCAACCGTGACGCTGCGGGAGGTGCTGCTCGAAGTGCCCACCACCACGAAGGGCGGCCAGACGACTCTCAATGTCGGCCAGGAAGACGAGATCAAGCAGCAGGCGGCGGCAGTCCGCGCGCGGATCCTGGCAGGAGAGGATTTCACGAAAGTGGCGGCCGAGGTCTCCGCGGCTGCCTCGAAGGCGAACGGCGGCCTCATCGGGCCGATCGCGCTTTCCGAAGTGTCCCCGTCCCTCCAGGCGCTGATCGCCACGATGAAGCCCGGCGACGTGACCGAGCCGCTCCGCGTCCCCCGCGGGTTCCAGATCCTGAAGCTCGAATCGCTGAAGCCCGCGGCGCCACAGCCCTTCGAGCGCGTGCGCGATCTCGTCGCCGACAGGGTGCACGACGCCCGCCAGCAGGTGGAGATCCGCAAGTTCCTCGGGCGCATGCGTGGCCAGGCCATCATCGAGTGGAAGAACGACGAGCTCCGGAAGCTGTACGAGAAGCAGGTCGCGCAGTACGCCGCGCCGGCGGCATCCGGGCTCTGAGGAGCTCCGCGAGGGTGATGAAGGAGCCGGCTGACACACGGGCATGACGCAGGCGCCGCCGGACCCGTGGTATGCGATCTGGACGCGCTCACGTCACGAGCAGGCGGTGCGCGACCAGCTCGAGCGAAAAGGGTACGATGCCTTTCTCCCGACGATCCCGCGGTGGAGCCGGTGGAAGGACCGGAAGAAGAAGGTCGACTGGCCGCTGTTCCCCGGCTATTGCTTCGCCCGGTTCGATCCGCGCGAACGTCTCCCCATCCTCACCTGCACCGGCGTCGTCAGCATCGTCTCGTTCGACGGGGAGATCGCACCGATTCCGGATGTCGAGATCGACGGCATTCGCCGTCTGGTCGAGAGCGACCTGCAGTTCGACCCCTGTCCGCTCATTCGCGAAGGCATGATGGTCGAAGTTGTGCACGGGCCGCTGCAGGGCGTAGTGGGGCGGCTGATTCGGAAGGGCGCCCACGCCAGGCTGATGCTTGCCGTGGATTTGATCGGGCAGGCCGTCAGCGTCGAAGTCGATGCGGCGGACGTGAGG
>JALZOC010000144.1 GCA_030857365.1 Acidobacteriota bacterium | reverse complement strand
GTTCGTCGTCCGATCGCCCCACTCCTGGGGAGTGGGCTCGGGCTGATCCGGCCGGCGGCCGGGATTGATGAAGATCCCGATCATCACCGGGATCTCGCGGCGGTAGATCAGGTTGTCCATCACGTTCGGCGCCCGGGCGTCCCCTTCCATATTCTTGAAGGCCTGCCCGTCGTTGAAGATCATCAGGCTGGCGGGAACCGCCGCGTCGTACTGGGCCGGCACGTACACCCAGTACGTGTGCTGCGTCCCGGGGTACGCCTCGCTGGGGATCACGAAGGGGCCGCGCACCTCGCCCTTCGGCACGCCCTCTCGCGCCAGCGAATCGGGCCCGAGCTGGTAATGGCTGTCGGTAGTGACGGGCGCCGGCGCCTGCGAAAATCCGCGCGTATCGACCCATGGAACCGCGGCGGCGAGGGCGACGACGAAGACAAGGGGACGCGTCATGAAACCTCACGGACCAGGCCAGGCCGAAGTGCCGGGCAGCACGTTGACGCAGCACGTCGCACGTGACGTCGCACGTTGACCTTGCACGTCGCACGTTGCCCGTGAACGTGCGTTTTATCACCAATCGGCGTGTCGGAGGCCGAGTATCTTTCGAGCCCGCGCCCACAACGCACACTCGCCCCGGAACTGAACGACCGGGTTATTGCTCTTCTCTGATTTCACGTTGACAGCGGGAGACGAAACGCTTGACATCCACCAGCCTCGGGCCGAAGAATGTGGGCGCATTCAGCCTGAGGTCGGTCGAATCCACGAGTGGCGGAGACCCGCTCGAGGGCTCCCGTGCGCAACCAGTTTTCTGCCCTGGAGGCAAGCCATGCCGTATCACCGCGCTCTGATTCCGGGGCTCGCCGTCGCGCTGCTCCTGCACGTCACCAGTTTCGCCGCCGCACAGGGCGACCGCGGCACCATCACGGGTAGTATCACGGACTCGTCCGGCGGAGTCGTGGCCAACGCCTCCGTCAAGGCCATACACGTCGCCACGAACTTCGAGCGTACGGCCACGACCTCCGAACAGGGCACCTACACCATTCCGCAGCTTCAGGTCGGGGTCTACCTCGTCGTCGTGACGGCCAGCGGGTTCCAGACGACGACGTTCGACAGCATCGAGCTCACGGCGGGGGGGTCGGCGCGCGTGGACGGGGAGCTGGCCATAGGCGGGCTGCAGGACGCGATCACGGTGTCTGGCGAGAGCAAGCAGATTCAGACCGACAGCGTGAAGGTGACGACCGCCATCGGCAGCAAGTTCATCCAGGATCTGCCGCTCGTGGTCGGCGGACAGATGCGATCGCCGCTCGATCTCAGCCTGATTGCGCCGGAGGCCAAGGCCGGTACCAGCGGCGACGGCGGACGCGGCAACATCGTCATCGGCGGCGGTCAGGAGGGAGGCTGGGATCTGTCGGTCGATGGCGTCTCGGCGACGCCCGGCGCCCCCTTCGAGCAGCGGCTCTGGACGACGCTCAACTCCCCGTCGGTCGAAGCCATCACTGAGTTCGCCGTGGACACCAACGGCTTCAAGGCCGAGTTCGGCCACGCGGGGGGCGGCGCTGTCAGCTTCGTCTCGCGCTCGGGCAGCAACACGTGGCGCGGGAAGGCGTTCGAGTTCTTCCGGCACGACAAGCTCGACACGATCAACTACTTCAGCAGGGCGCTGGGGCACCGGAAGCCGCCGCTCGAACAGCACGACTTCGGCGGCGTGTTCGGCGGTCCGATCAAGATTCCCCGCCTGTACAACGGCAGGGACAAGTCGTTCTTCTTTGCGTCGTACGAGGGCTATCGAAACAAGACGGCGGCGGCGCCGTCCGTTGTGACCATCCCTTCCGCCGAGATGTACAACGGCGACTTCTCGAACTGGCGGGACGCGAGCGGGAACCTCATCCCCATTTACGACCCAGCCACGACGCGCGTCAACCCGAGTGGCCCCGGCTTCATCCGGGACGCGTTTCCCGGCAACCAGATTCCGCTCAGCCGCTTCAGCGGCATTTCGCGGCAGGTGATCTCGCTGGCCACGATGAGGCCGGACCTGCCTGGCGTGCGGAACAATTTCTCGTACACGCGGGGCGACCAGATCCAGACGAATCCGTGGAACAAATTCAGCCTCAAAGTGGATCACAACCTGTCGAGCAGGGACCGCATCGGCTTCCTCTTCCACTGGGGCGAGGTGCTGGTCCTGCCGCCCGCCGATGGTCCCGGCGGCGGGCTTCCGGTGCCGCTCAACAACTTCCGTGACGAGGATTCGAATACGCGGGTCTATCGTGCCAGCTGGGATCGCGTGATCACGCCGTCGCTGCTGAACCGCGTGAGCTTCGGTCACAACGACTGGTTCCAGCTGCGCGCCTCGTTCAACCGCGATCAGGGGTGGGGCAGCAAGATCGGCGTGCGGAACGTGCCCGGCCCCGACAAGCTGTTCCCGCTGATCGATTTCTCGCACGAGTACCTCGATTGGGGCCGCTCGGAGTTCGGCGGGTCCGGCAACGCTCTGTGGGCCTTCACCGACGATCTGACCTGGGTCAAGGCGAAGCACACGTGGAAGGTCGGATTCATCGTCCAGCAGGATCACTACGACGGGTATGGCTGGCACACGGCAGCGGGCACCTACAACTTCAACCGCGGCGCCACGGCCGGCTTCCTGCCGAACGGCACGATCGACGGGACGGGTGCGACCGGCAACGCCTTCGCGAGCTTCCTGCTCGGCGAAGTGCAGTCGTCCGAGATCACGACCAATCGGTACGTCTCCGATCGGTGGCGCTACTATTCGGGCTACGCGCAGGACGACTGGCGGATCAGCGGCAAGCTCACTCTCAATTACGGCGTGCGCTACGAGTACACGCCACCGACGTGGGAAGGGCACTACCCGGACGGCTATTCGAACTTCAATCCGACGCTGCCCAATCCGGCCGCCGACGGCCGTTTGGGCGCCTCGGAGTTCGCAGGCGTCGGGGAGGGGCGAACCGGCAGGAAGACGATGTACAAGGCATGGCCGTACGGGCTCAGCCCGCGTCTGGGCTTCGTCTACGGCCTCAACGACAATACCGTCGTCCGGTTGAGCGGCGCCCGGACGTTCGGGTCGGTCAAGAACACGGGGGGCAGCTCGCACTGGAACGGGTTCATCGGCGGCTACAACGTGACCGCGCCGGCGTTGCCGGCGAGCTCCGCCTTCAACTGGGATCAGGGCTGGCCGGCCTGGCCCGAGCCGCCGTTTCTCGTGCCCCACACACTGAACGGGAGCAACATTCCGTACTGGCAGCCGTACGATTCGGGGCGCCTGCCCGAGTACTACGCCGGGACGCTGAACATGCAGCGTCAGCTGCCGGGCCGATTCGTCGTCGAGGCGGGCTACAACACGCAGCTGGGTCGGCACCTGACGACGAACCTCCTCAGTCTCAACCAGGTCGACCCGTCGATCTTCTACGGGTTCGTCCGGCAGTATGGGCCGGCGGGGGCCATCAACCTGATGAACTCGCGCATGGACTCTGCCGTCGCGCGGCAGGCGAACATCCCCTATCCCTATCCGTCGTTCTCGGGGGCGCAGTCGGTTCGCCAGGCGCTGCGGCCCTTTCCCCAGTATCTGGACATCAACACAGGTGGGGATGGCGGCGATCGCAGCGGGCGATCGAGCTATCACGCGCTCGTGCTCAAGGGTGAGAAGCGGTATGGGTCAGGTCTGACGCTGCTGACGTCGTACGTCTTCTCGAAGACGTTTTCGCTTCGTTCGGACCGCGCGAACGCCGGCGATGGACGCGCGATGAACCACTTCAACCGCGACGCGGAGAAGGGCCTCTCCGCGTTCGATCAGACGCACGACGTGAAGTTGAACTACAGCTACGAGCTGCCGTTCGGGGCCGGCAAGCCATTCCTGAAGGCCGGCGCCCTGTCGAAGCTCGTGGGCGGCTGGCGCATTTCGGCCGTGCACTCGTACGCGTCAGGTTTCCCCCTGACCGTCTTCCCCGGCTACGGTCTCCCGCTGAATGGCGGGGACAACCGCATCACGGTGCTCGACTACAACGGATGGCGCGCGCCGGTGCAGGGCGGCAGCTTCGACCCGCTCGTGGACCGGTGGTGGGACGCGACTGCGTTCAGGCGTGACCCCGTGGATTCGATCGATCAGCTGCAGGGGTATAAAGGCGGAGTCCTGCGGGCCGATTTCGGCAATGCGACCGTCCGCAATCCGCTGGCTCGCGGCCCCTGGTTCCTCAACGAGAACGTGTCGGTCGCCCGCACGTTCGGCACCGACAGGAGACGGGTGGAGTTCCGCCTCGAAGTGTTCAACCTGCTGGACCGGAAGATCTGGGGCGCGCCGGATTCGACCATCACCAGCGCCAACTTCGGCCGCATCACGACGCTCGCCAATCAGCCGCGGCAGATGCAGCTGGGGTTGCGGTTCGACTTCTAACAGTGCTTTTTCGCAGGCGCCAGTGAAAGGCTGGCGCCCGCCAGACAGCGGGGCCGCGGATCAGGGATCGACAACCTTGCCGGGGTTCATGCGATTGTCGGGGTCGAGCGCCCGCTTGATGTCCCGCATGACGGCCACGCCTTCGCCATGTTCGGCGACGAGCGACGTCATCTTGCCGGAGCCGATGCCATGTTCGCCCGTGCACGTGCCTCCCATGGCCAGGGCGCGCGCCACCATCCTGGCGTTGAGGCGCTGCGCTTCCTCCAGTTCGGCGGGGCTGGCTGGATCCAGAAGATACACGAGGTGAAAGTTTCCGTCTCCGGCGTGTCCGACCAGGCACACCGGAAACGGCGCCTGTTCGTGATCGCGCTTGGTCTCGGTGATGCAATCGGCGAGTTGTGAAATGGGCACGCACACATCACCGGCCCAGGAGCGGGACCCGGGCCGGAGCGCGAGCGCCGCATAGTGCGCATTGTGCCGCGCCTGCCACAGGCGCTCCCGATCCTCGAGGCGCGTGGCCCATTCGAAGCCGCGCCCGCCCCGTTCCAGGGCGACGGCCTCCACGGCCTCCGCCTGCTCGGCCACGTGCCGTTCGCTGTCGCCGTGGAATTCGAACAGCAGCGTGGGCGCGACGGGGTAGGTGGTCTTCGAGTACCTGTTGATGGCATCCATGTGCACATCGTCCAGCAGCTCGATGCGCGCGACCGGAACGCCGAGCTGGATGGTCGTGATCACCGTGTCGATGGCGCCGCGCAGCGAGTCGAACGAGCAGACCGCAGCCGACACCGCTTCGGGAACGGGGTGGAGACGGAGCGTCACTTCGGTGATGACGCCGAGCGTTCCCTCGGACCCGACGAACAGGCGCGTGAGGTCGTAGCCGGCGGCCGACTTCCGCGCGCGGGTGCCCGTGCTGACGACCCGTCCGTCCGCGAGCACGACTTTGAGGGCGAGGACGTTCTCGCGCATCGTGCCGTACCGGACGGCCGTCGTTCCCGACGCGCGGGTCGCCGCCATCCCGCCGATCGTCGCGTCTGCCCCTGGATCGATCGGGAAGGCGAGTCCCGTATTGCGGAGCGCCCGTGCGAGCTGCAGGCGAGTGACGCCTGCCTGGACGGTCACGTCGAGGTCCTCGGCGCCGATCCGGAGCACGGCGTTCATGCCGCTCAGATCGATGGTGATCCCGCCTCGGAGCGCGTGGACGTGGCCTTCGAGGGAGGTCCCCGCCCCGAAGGGCACGACGGGCAGCTGGAACCGCGCGCTGATCCGGACGATCTCCACGACCTCCTCGGTGGTGGACGGAAAGCAGACGAGGTCGGGCGCCGCGGGAGCGTGATACGACTCGCCGTGGCTGTGGTGCTCGCGCACGGCGTCAGTGTCGCTGCAGCGGGTGCCGAGGAGCTGCTTGAGCTCCGTTGTCGCGGCGGCGATCGCGGGAGCGCTCTTGCGGGTCGGCATCGCGGTTCGCCAGGCCCGGCCTAGGTCTCGATGCGAATGAGCTCGACGTCGAACACGAGCATGCCTTTCGGCGCGCCCGGCTGCCCCCGGTAGGCCAGCTTCTCGGGAATCCAGAGCCGGCGCTTCTCACCTTCCACCATCAGCTGCACTCCCTCGGTCCAGCCGGAGATCACCTGGTTCAACCCGAAGCTGATGGGCTCGTTGCGTGCGACGGAGCTGTCGAACATCTTCCCGTCGGTGGTCCATCCGGTGTAGTGGACCCGCACGCGCGAGGTCGCACCGGGGTGGCGCGTGCCGCTGCCCGGCTGCTGTACTCTGGTCGTAAGTCCGCTCGAGGTTGTCGCGGCATCGGCGGGGGGTGTGGCGACGTCGGCAGGCGCGGGAATCATGGCAGGTCCTTTCGTCGTGATGCGGGGCCGCCGCTCGGGGCCGCGCCGCCGGTGTTTCCTATTTCATCACGAGTGCCGTCTGGTGGCACGCCGGGCGTTCGAGGGGCTGCGATCAATACGTCGCCCGGCCACCGCTGATATCGAAGACGGCGCCGGTCGAAAAGGAGCAGTCTTCGGAGGCCAGCCAGCAGATGAGCGCCGCGAGCTCGTCCACCTCGACGAATCTCCCCATCGGGATGCGGGAGAGCATGTAGTCGATGTGCTCCTGCTGCATCTGCGCGAAGATCTCGGTATTCGCCGCCGCC
>JALZOC010000850.1 GCA_030857365.1 Acidobacteriota bacterium | reverse complement strand
CGGAATAGCTGTAGTGTTCGGCGCGAGGCGGGCCGCCGCTCACGCGATGCCACCCGCGACCTGGGGCGCGGCGTCCCCGGTCAGGTACGCGCACGCCTGGCGCGTGCGGGCCAGGTACGCCTCATAACTGTACTTCGTCTCGGCGAGCTCCCGGGCGCTGGCCCCCACCGCACGCGCGCGCTCCGGATCGGTGAGCGCCTCGAGGATCCCCGAGGCGAACGCCTCCGCCGTCGTCCCCGTCAGAATGGCGACCTGGTCGTCGAGCACCTGTGTGTGCGTGAGGAGCCGCGTCGCCACAATCGGCCGGCCCGAGCGCAGGTACTGATAGATCTTGAGCGGCGTGTTCGTGCCCACGCTGCGCGGCGAGACGAGCACGTCGGCGGCATCGAGGAAGAGCGGAATCTCTTCGGCGGCGCGCTGACCCGCGAACACCACCGACCCGCCCACACCCGAATCCACCGACAGCGCGCGGGCGGTGGCAATCTGATCCGGTCGCCCCCCCGCCAGGACGAAACGCGTATCGGGACGCCGATCGAGAACGTGTTTCGCCGCACGAAACAGGAGATCGAGTCCCTGGTACGCCTCGAACGTCCCGGTATAAAGCACGACGGGCGCCGTCGGCGAGAGGCCGAGCTCCGCGCGAACCTTCGCGCCCGAGCCGGGAACCGGCGTATCTCCAGAGCCCGGCGCGTTCTCGATCAGCACCGCGGGCACGCCAGGTTCGATGGCGCGGACCACATCCTGGAGATGGGGGCAGATGACAACGACAACGCGCGAACGCCGGACGACGAAGCGTTCCATCCACGTGAACACGCCGGCGAGAATGCGCGAGCGGCTGAAGGCGAAGTTCGTGAGCTGCTGGGGAAGGCTGGAGTGCATGTCGTACAGGTGGGGCACGCCGAGCACGGCGGCAATCACCACCCCGATGTAGCTGCCCTCCTCGTGCGAATGGACGGCGTCGTAGCGCTCCGAGGCGGCGCGGCGCAGGGCCGTCAGCGTGAGCGTGAGATCCAGCGGAATCTTCGCGAGTGAAGGGCCGATGCGCACGTCCCGCACGAACGGCGGACGCAGGCAGCGGAACACCCGGAGGCCCGCCAGCGAGACATCGCTGCCGAACGGATACGTGACCAGGTCGACGGTATGACCCAGCTCCAGAAGCGCCCGGATACGGTGGTACTCGCTGAACGGTGTTCCCCGGGGCTCGAAGAAGGGCTCCGGGGCAATCATGAGAATCTTCACTGTGCGGTGTTCAATTCTAGGAAACGCGGCACCAAACGTCAACGTAAGTCTCGCCTTTGGCGTGAGTTATGCTGCGCCGTCGGCGCCCGGCCGATCCGCTCGGGACGCCAGCGCATGGTAAAGTGCTCGTTTCCCCCCCTCCACGCGTGAGCAAAGAACCAGAGCCGCCACCCCGCAGTCGCACCCGCGCCCTGATCGCACCCGTGCTCAAAGCCGCGGTGAGCCTCGCGCTGCTGTGGGTCCTCTTCTCCCGTGTGGACGCCGGACGGCTGTGGGCGGTGGCCCGAACGGCTTCTGCCCCGTGGCTCGTCGGAGGTCTGGGGCTGTACCTGCTGATGGTCCTCACGAGCGCCTGGCGCTGGGGTCTCCTGCTCCGTGCCCAGGGTCTGCGCTTTTCCCTGCAGGCGCTCACCTCGTCGTTCCTGGTCGCGACCTTTTTCAACAATTTTCTGCCGAGCAACATCGGGGGGGACGTGATCCGCATCGCGGATACGGCGCCCGCGGCCGGCTCCAAGACCCTCGCCACGACGGTGGTGCTGATCGATCGCGGCATCGGCCTGCTGGGTCTGGTCCTGGTTGCGGCCATCGGCGCGACCGTCGGGCCGCGCGTGTTCGGTCCTGCAGCGGGCGCTCTCGGCGCGGGCGTGCTGTGGGCGGGGTTTGCCGTGGCCACGATGATCGCCGCCCCGGCGGTGCTCATGCCGCGAGGATTCGCCCGCATCCTGCAGCCGCTCCGGGTGATTCACCCCGAGTGGATCGATGAACGGATCGGGCGGCTGACATCCGCCCTTTCGCGATTCCGGGAAGCCCCTGCGTCGCTCGCCGGCTGCTTCGTCGGTGCGGTGGTGGTCCAGACGCTGCTCGTGACGTTCTATCTGGCAATCGCCCACAGCATGC
>JALZOC010000849.1 GCA_030857365.1 Acidobacteriota bacterium | reverse complement strand
GACGATCGCTACTACCGTGGTCATGAGTGGCCTCGACAGCCCCCGGGGCCTCGCGCGGGCCGTGTCAACGCGTTTGAGACAACCTGATTCTGCATTTACGGTAGCGACTCGAATGAGTTGATCGTCGAGATCGACGGCGCGACGCTGGCGAGTTGGGGTCCACGAGTTCCCCCAGGCTGCGGGTCGGCCGGGGTGACGATCGTCGTGACTGGGGCATCCTGGCCGGTCGATGTCGCCGGCGGATTGATCCACACGGCGTGCGGCAGGGTCTCACGGCGCGGTGGGCCCTGCACGAAGCGCTCGGGATGCGCGTCGTACGCGGCCAGGCGCGTACGATGACGGACGGCGAGGATCGCGGCCGCGCGGCCGTAGTGTACGTCGGCCGGCGTGAGATAGCTGAGGCCGCTGTGGTGGTGCGCGTCGTTGTACCACGCGAACAGATCGCGGCTCACGCTGCGGCTGTGGTCGATGGAGCCGAACCGATCCGGAAACGCCGGCCGGTACTTGAACGTGCGGAATTGCGCTTCGGAAAACGGATTGTCGTTGCTCACCCGGGGCCGCGAGTGACTCACGCCGATGTTGAGGTCCGCGTACAGCTCGATGAGCCGCTTGCTGCGCATCGGGGCGCCGCGGTCGGCGTGCATCGTGAGCTGATGCGGGCCGATGCCCTGTTTGCGGCACGTCGCTTCGATCAGGCGCTGGGCCAGGTGGGCGTTCTCGTACGCGGCCACCATCCAGCCCACGACGTAGCGGCTGAACAGATCCAGGATCACGTACAGCGAGTAGTAGAGATACGGGATCGGCCCCTTCAGCTTGGTGATGTCCCACGACCAGATCTGATTCGGCGCCGTCGCCACCAGCTCCGGCTTCGCGTACGCCGGATGCCGCGCCTGGTCACGCCGCTCGCGCACTTCCTGCGCGGCGTTGAGGATCCGATACATCGTCCGCGTCGAGCAGAGATAGGTCTCTTCCTCGAGCAACGTGGCCTGGACTTCCGCGGGCGATTGGTCGACGAACCGCTCGCTGTGCAACGCGTCGAGCACCACTTGGCGTTCGACCGGCACCAGGGCGCGCGACGAGGGCGCGCGCGGTGTCGGCATCGACACCCGGGTGGGCTGTCGACGCCGATAGAGGGTCGCGCGTGCCACGCCGACACTCTGGCAGAGCGCCGACGTCTCACCGTTCGCCGTGACCGCTTCGATGGCGATCATCAGTCGGTCTCGTCGATGTCGAGGGGTTTCAGGGGGATCCCCAGGATCTCGGCAACTTTCCTAAGAAACTCCTTCCGTCGCCGGAGCGTTGGCGACAAGGGCGAAGCCCAGACTCTTGGCCCGACGCTGCAGGTTGTGGACGACACGCTGCCGGTAGCGCTCTTCATAGGAGGACACGCCCGGATCGACGTAGGTCATGCCGAAGCGAAGGGCGTTATAGAAGAGAACCGCGAGCTTGCGCGCCGTGGCGGTCACCGCTTTGGCTTTGCCGGTGCGGGCCGCGAGGCGTCGGTAGAAGGCGCCGAGCGCCGTCTGCGTCCTCCCAATATTGACCGCCGCGATGCGCAGTACGGCGGTCGCGCGATTCGATGACCGGCGGGTCTTGGAGCTGAGGAGGCGGCCCCCGGAGATCTTATTGCCGGGGGCCAGGCTCAGCCACGACGTGAAGTGCTTGGCCGTGGGCCATTTGGTCATGTCATCGCCGCACTCGGCCACCAGCCGTAGGACGGTGTACGGGCCAAATCCATGGATTTGACTCAGGTCGGCACCCAACAGCGTGTACAGGGCGGGCCGTACCTCGAACGCCGGCTCGTTCCGGCCCTTTGCGTGACGCACAGACGGGAGCGGGGCGTCGGGCGTCACACGCTGTGCATTCAGCCCGACCAAGACGGCTTCGATCTCGACGTCGCACTCAGTTACCTTCGCCTGATGGACATCGTACAGCTCCAGGGCCTGCCGCAGCGCGAAGACGTGCTCGGGACGGTAGTTGCCGATGAGCGCCTCGCGGATGGTGGCTTCCGAAGCGTGGCACCGGCGGTCGCGGAACGCAGCCAGCTGCTCGGGCGCGTGGTTGCCCGCGACGATCGCCCGGATGATCCGCATCCCGGTGACTCCCGTAATGTCCGTGACCACGTGGTGCAGCTGCAC
>JALZOC010000143.1 GCA_030857365.1 Acidobacteriota bacterium | reverse complement strand
CCTGAGGGATCCGCATGACGATCGATCCACTCCTGAATTCGTTCCGGCTCGTGGCGCTCTCCGGGCCAATGGCCGGCGAAGTGCTACCCGCGAGCGGCGCCGAAGTGACAATGGGGCGGGATCCGGCAAGTGGGATCTGCGTGGCCGATCGATCTCTGTCGCGGACGCACTGCGCACTGGCGCTCGAAACGGACGGGTGGGTTATTCGAGACCTTGGCAGCGCGAATGGCACGTTCGTGAACGGCATTCAGGTCCAGCAGCAGGCGCTGCGCGACGGCGATCAGATCAGGGCGGGGGAGTCCGTGTTCCTGCTGTGCCTTCGGCCTCAGGCGGCAGCCTCCGCCGGCGTCCAGTTGGTGGCCGAAGCCCCCTCGATGAGCACGAGCCGGCTGCGTCTCGAAGATTCGCAGTACCTCAATCCGACCGCTCAGGCGTCGTCGACGGACTCGCCACACGTCGAACACCACCTGCGTGCCTTGCTGAAGCTCAGTACGGCGCTCGGCACCATTCGGGACGAGGCGGAGCTGTTCGAGCATGTCCTCGACCACACGTTTGGCGCAGTGCCCGCCGACGCCGGCGCGCTGGCACTCGTCGACGCACGGGGGGAGATGTCGTCGTCGCACAGCCGGCGCCGCTCGGGCGAAGGGGCCGTGCCCGTCAGTCGGACGGTCCTCACCCATGTAATCCGCGAGAGGGTCGGTATCCTGAGCCGTGACACCTCCGTCAGCCAGAGCTTTCGCGGGGCGGCGAGCCTTGTCGCGGCGCACGTGCGATCGCTGCTGTGCGTGCCGCTGGCGGCTCGCGGCCGTACGCTAGGTGCGCTCTACCTCACGGCGGGCGACGGCCCGGGGACCTTCGACGACAATCATCTGGAGCTCGTCACGGCCATCGGGGCCATCACGTCCATCGCGCTCGACAACGTCCGCCATCTGACGACCGTCGAGCGCGAAGCAGACCGGCTCCGTGCCGACCTGAAGTTGACGCACTCTCTGGTTGGCAAGAGCGAGCCCATCCAGCGTGTCTACGAGCGCGTCGAGAAGATTGCGCGGACCAATACGACCACGCTGATCTACGGAGAGACGGGGACCGGCAAGGAGCTCGTCGCGCGTACGCTGCATTTGAACAGCGACCGCGCGCGCGCACCATTCCTCGCCATCAACTGCGCGGCGCTCACGCCAACCCTTCT
The DNA here is from genome assembly GCA_030857365.1 of Acidobacteriota bacterium. Lineage (GTDB taxonomy): Bacteria > Acidobacteriota > Vicinamibacteria > Vicinamibacterales > 2-12-FULL-66-21 > JALZOC01. The sequence continues at coordinate 5,368 of JALZOC010000143.1, read as the reverse complement.
CGAGACAGAGCTCTTCGGATACGAGCGGGGTGCTTTCACCGACGCCTACGCCCTGAAAAAAGGCAAGCTCGAGGTGGCTGACGGAGGCACGGTGTTCCTGGACGAAGTGAGCGAGCTCGCGCCGCTGCTCCAGGGCAAGCTCCTTCGTGTGCTGCAGCAGCGTGAGTTCGAGCGCGTCGGCGGCACGCGCACGATTTCCGTCAACATCCGCATCATCTCCGCGAGCAACAAACGGCTGGCGGAGGAAGTAGCCGCCGGTCGCTTCCGAGACGATCTGTTCTTCAGACTGAACGTGGTTTCGGTCACCCTGCCGCCTCTCAGGGATCGTGGAGAGGACATTGCCCTTCTGGCCAGGCACTTCCTCGCGCAGTACGCCCGAAAGGCTGGCCGGATCGTCCACGGAATCTCCGCTCCCGCGCTCCAGCGGCTGATGACGTACCCGTGGCCGGGGAACGTGCGTGAACTGGAGAATGCGATCGAGCACGCCGTCGTGCTGGGATCGTCGGAGGTGGTGCTTCCGGAGGATCTACCGGAGTCGCTGCTCGAAGTTCCCCCCGTGCCCGGGCGCGAGCTTGCGCGCTTTCACGAGGCGGTCCTCGAAACGAAGAAGCGCGTGATCGTCGAGGCGTTTGCGCAGGCGCGGCGAAGTTACGTAGACACGGCACGCCTGCTGGGGCTCCATCCCAACTACCTGCACCGCGTCATCAGGAACCTCGGGTTGAAGAGCCAGCTCGAAGGGGAGTCGTAGCGTGGCACTCGAGGAAGGGGCAGTCCTCGGGCACTACGAGATTCTCGCGCTCGTCGGGAAAGGCGGCATGGGGGAGGTGTACAAGGCGCGGGACACACGCCTCGGCCGGTCGGTGGCCATCAAGGTGATTGACCCGGCGCTCGCCGATCGCGCCGACGTCCAGCGGCGGTTCGAACAGGAGGGCCGCCTCACCGCGACGCTCGACCATCCACGTATCTGTGCGGTGCACGATGTCGGGCAGCAGGACGGCATCCTGTATCTCGTGATGGAGTTCCTGGACGGGGAGTCGCTCGCGATGAAGACCGCGCGCGGACCGTTGCCGAGATCGGAAGTGCTGGGATATGCGATTGAGATCGCGTCCGCCGTGCATCATGCGCACCGGCGAGGGGTGATTCATCGCGACCTGAAGCCCGGCAACGTCTTCATCACGCCGACAGGGGTGAAGGTGCTCGATTTCGGGCTCGCGAAGCTGCGGCACGCCGACGGGCCGCCGATCTTCGAAGACGCGGGGGAACACACGCCCCCGCCGCGCACGGTCGAAGGGTCGGTGTTGGGGACGCCCCACTATCTGCCGCCCGAACGGCTCGAAGGCAAGCTGGCGGATCAGCGGAGTGATACCTTCGCTTTCGGCGAAATCCTGTACGAGATGGCGGCGGGCCGCCGGGCGTTCGATGCTCCGAGCTCCGCCGCGCTGATCGCGGCAATCCTGACGACCGACCCGCCGCCGCTGCCGCCGGAGGCGGGAGCCGCCGACCTGGAGTGGGTCGTGCGGCGGTGCCTTGCGAAAAATCCGGACGATCGATGGCAGTCCATGGGTGACGTGGAAGCGGTCCTGAAATGGATCGCGAAGACCTCCAACCGGGGCATCGCGCGGTCGATCGACGCGGCCCCGAAGTCCCGTCTGCCCCTGTGGGTCCTTCTCGGGTGCCTGCTCATGCTCGCCATCGGAGCGGCAGAAATCGTGCGCCGCCGAAACGACGGTCCACGGCCTGCGCTGGTGGCCCTGACCATGCCGCCCCCGGCGGGGGGCTCTTTCATCTCGACCCAGGGATCGGTGGAATCGCCTCAACTGGCGATGTCACCGGATGGACGCGAGATCGCCTTCATCGCCGCCGGCCCGGACAGCGAGCCGCAGATCTGGATCCGTGCGATCAACGAGACCGCGCCCCGGCCGCTCGCGGGAACCGAAGGAGCCACCTACCCGTTCTGGTCGCCCAATGGTGAGGCACTCGCGTTCTTCGTGGGCGGATCTCTCAAGCGGATCGACCGTCGAGGCGGTCCCGCGCGCATCCTGGCAGCCGCACCCAACGGGCGCGGCGGGACGTGGATGAACGGCGTGATCATCTTTGCCCCGAACACGCGCGCGGCGCTCGCGCGTGTGCGCGACGACGGCACCGATGCTGCGGACCTGACGACGCTCCACGACGCTGGTGAGCTCGGTCACCGCTTTCCGCAGTTTCTCCCGGACGGCCGCCATTTCATCTGGTTTCTCCGGAGCACCGAGCCTGCCAAGGAAGGGATCTATCTCGGTTCGCTGGATTCGCCGGAGCGCACCCTGCTCGTGGCGTCCGGCTCGAGTGCTCAGTACACGGACCCAGGGCGATTGCTGTACATCCTTCAGGGAACGTTGCTCGCGGCGAATCTCGACCTGACATCCCGCCGGCTGACCGGTGACCCTGTCCAGGTCGCCAACGACGTCGCGACGTCAAGCAATTTCTATTCGGCGTTCTCGGCGGCGGGCGGCGTGCTGGCCTACGGGCAGCGGGATCCCGCGTCCGATGAACTGGTGTGGGTCGATAAGAAAGGGACGCGGCTTGGCGCAGCCGCGGCACGGTCGCGGTACGTGGATTTCAGGATCTCTCCGGACGGGCGGCATGTGGCGGTGTCGGCGATCGATCCGAAGACCGACAACACCGACATCAATCGGCTGGATCTGGAGCGGATGACCGAGCTCAAGCTCACGGCTTCCTCCAAGACGGACGCGTCCCCCGTGTGGGAACCCGGCGGCGCGCGCCTGATCTTCCGAAGCAACAGGGCTGGAGTTCACGACCTGTATACGCGCCCCTCGTCAGGAGCGGGCGCGGATGCGTCGTTCCTGAAGAGCCCGACAGGCAAATACCCGACCGACTGGACTCGCACCGGGAGCATTCTCTATCACACGAACGTCGAGGGGAGCTGGGGCATTTTCCAGGCGCCTGCCGGCAAGCCGGGTGAATCGCGGGAGCTCCTCCAGGAGCCCGGGTACAACGAGGTGCAGGGGCAGGTGTCGCCAGACGAGCGCTGGATTGCATATACCTCGGACGAGTCAGGCCGCCCCGAGGTCTACGTCCAGTCCCTGCCCAACCGCGCCAGCAAACTCACGGTCTCCAGGCGCGGTGCGCCAACGGCTGAGTGGCACGGGGCGTCGGATCCGCGCTGGCGCCGCGACGGCCGGGAGCTTTTTTACGTGACGGCGACCGGCGAGGTCATGGGTGTTCCCATTGCAGTCGTGAACGGCACGATCGACCCCGGCCGCCCGCAGCATCTCTTTACGATTGCATCGGCAGCGATCGAGCAGCCCTACACCAGCGTGTATGACGTCAAGCCTGACGGGTCCCGTTTCCTCGTGCGCATGCAGCGGGGCATGCTGCCGATCAGCGTCCTGGTGAACTGGACGGTCCCCTGACCCCAGGATGCCGTTGCGCTCGTTCGAGCCGCCGCTCGGCACGGCTGGCGCCCGTCAATCCCGCACGGTGCCGATGGCTTGTGGATGAGCTGGCGTGCATCTTGCTTCAGTGCCACACTCTGGCACACATCCGCCGGAATCTACCATCGATACGTGTACAGACCGAAGCTTGCTCGAATGAATAGCCGACACGGGTCGGCTCCGTCTTCCGTGCTGCTCGCAGGGTGAACCTATGGAGTTTTCGAACACGCAGACGACGCTGGTGCCTGGCAATGGCGTGCCGCTCACGAGTGGCGACACGGACCAGTTCTCGCGCGCGCTGCTGTCGGCGATGCTGTCGTTCAGAGACGGTGAGTTCGACGTGCGCATGCCGAAGGATCTGACGGGCATCCACGGCAAGATCGCCGACGCATTCAACGACATCGTCACGGTCAGCGAGCGGCGGGCGCGCGAGACGGCGCGCGTGACACACGCCGTCGGCAAGGAAGGCAAGCTCAAACAGCGGATGACCGTCATGGGAGTGACCGGCGGATGGGCGGATGAAGTCACCGCCATCAACACCCTGATCGACGACTTCGTCTGGCCGACCACCGAAGTCACCCGGGCCGTGGGAGCGGTCGCCAAGGGGGATCTCACCCAGTCCATGGCGCTGGAGGTCGACGGGCGCGCGCTCGAAGGGGAATTCCTGCGGTCGGCGAAGCTGGTCAACAAGATGATCGACCAGCTGTCGGTGTTCACCTCGGAGGTGACGCGCGTCGCGCGCGAGGTCGGCACCGAAGGGAAGCTCGGGGGCCAGGCGCAGGTGCGCGGCGTCTCCGGCGTGTGGAAGGAGCTCACCGAATCGGTCAACCAGATGGCCGGCAACCTCACGGCGCAGGTGCGCAACATCGCGGACGTGACCATCGCGGTGGCCAACGGCGACCTCTCCAAGAAGATCACCGTCGACGTCCGCGGCGAGATCCTGCAGTTGAAGGAAGCCATCAACACGATGGTCGATCAGCTCCGCGGGTTTGCCGCGGAGGTGACGCGCGTGGCGCGCGAGGTCGGCACCGACGGCAAGCTGGGCGGACAGGCCGTCGTCCCCGGCGTCGCGGGCACGTGGAAGGACCTGACGGACTCGGTCAACGCGATGGCCGGCAACCTGACCGCGCAGGTCCGCAACATCGCCGGAGTCACGACGGCCGTCGCGCGCGGCGACCTCTCCCGCAAGATCACCGTCGACGTCAAGGGGGAGATTCTCGAGCTGAAAGACACCATCAACACGATGGTCGATCAGCTGAACGCCTTTGCGTCGGAAGTCAGCCGCGTGGCGCGTGAGGTCGGCACCGAAGGGAAGCTGGGCGGCCGTGCGGAAGTGCCGGACGTGGCGGGCACGTGGAAGGACCTGACCGATTCGGTGAACGCCATGGGAGCGAACCTGACCGCGCAGGTCCGCAACATCGCCGAAGTCACGACCGCCGTCGCGCGCGGGGACCTGTCCCGCAAGATCACCGTGGACGTGAAGGGGGAGATCCTCGAGCTGAAGGACACCATCAACACGATGGTGGACCAGTTGAACGGGTTCGCGTCGGAGGTGACGCGCGTCGCGCGCGAAGTCGGCACCGAAGGCAAGCTGGGGGGCCAGGCGGTGGTGCCCGGAATTGCCGGCACGTGGAAGAACCTGACCGACTCGGTCAACTCGATGGCGTCGAACCTGACCGGGCAGGTCCGGAACATCGCCTACGTCGCCACCTCGATTGCCCGCGGCGACCTCTCGAGCAAGATCACCGTCGACGTGAAGGGGGAGATTCTCGAGCTGAAGAACACCATCAACACGATGGTCGATCAGCTGAATGCGTTCGCGTCGGAAGTCAGCCGCGTCGCGCGCGAAGTCGGCACCGAAGGCAAGCTGGGCGGGCAGGCGGCGGTGCCGGGCGTGGCCGGCACGTGGAAGGACCTGACCGACAACGTCAACT
>JALZOC010000848.1 GCA_030857365.1 Acidobacteriota bacterium | reverse complement strand
TCATTGAGGTGCCAGACGGCCGGCTCGAGGCCGAGCCCGCGCAGGACGCGGACGCCGCCCACGCCGAGAATGATCTCCTGCTGAAGACGCGTCTCCCGATCGCCGCCATACAGCCGCGCAGACAATTCGCGATCCCACGGCGCGTTTTCTTCGAGGTCGGTGTCGAGCAACAGCAGGCGGACGCGCCCGACGCGCACGCGCCAGACCGCGGCGAGCACCGTGCGGTCGCCGAGCGGCACGGCCGTGATGACCGGCTTGCCGTCCTTCGTGAGCGCCGCGTCAATCGGCGTATTGGTCCAGTTCAACCGCTCGTAATGCTCTTGCTGCCAGCCATCAGTCGAGACACGCTGATGGAAATATCCCTGCGGGTACATGAACCCGATCCCGATGAGCGGCACTCCGAGGTCGCTGGCTTCCTTGCAGTGATCACCCGCGAGCACGCCCAACCCGCCCGCGTAGATGGGCAGCGATTGATGGAGCGCGAACTCCGCAGAGAAATACGCGATGACCTTGCCATTGAGCGGCGGGCCATTGTCTGCCCACCATGTCCCTTTCGCCGCGCGCGCCTCGTCGAGCCCGGCAATCGCCTGGTCGTAGAGGGACACAAAATCGGCATCCTGCGCGGCTTCTTCCAGCCGGGACGCGCCAATGGCCATGAGCATGCGAACCGGGTTGTGCGCCGAATAGCGCCAAAGCGGGTAATCGAGTCGGCGAAATAACATCCGCGCGGCAGGTGTCCAGCTCCACCACAGGTCGAGCGCGAGCTCATGCAGACGATGAATGCGGCTGGGCAGGGAAGCGGCAACAGTGAAACGTTCCATCGGCGACTCAGCTTAAAACAGTTTCAGTCGGGGCACGCGCCGACGAGCGAGGCAAAGCGCGCAAGGTCGATATTGCCTCCCGACACCACCGCCACCACTTTACCCCCACCGGCTTTGCCGCTGAGCGCCGCGGCGATGGCACAACCTGCGGCGCCTTCCGCGATGACGTGTATGCGCTCGGCGGTTCGTTTCATCGCCCTCGTGACTTCATCAAGAGAGACGACGATGGAGGCGTCGACCAGGTCGCGGAGCAGCGGCCACATGCCGGGCAGTACCGACTTGCCGCCCGCACCGTCCACGAACGACGCGCGCCAGCCCTCGAAGGAGCTGGCCTCGCCCCGTGCGAGCGACGTGGCGAGCGGCGCGGCGGTTTCAGGCTCCGCTGCGTATACGCGAACACCCGGCTTCTTCGCACGCATGACGGCGCCGATGCCGGCCAGAAGCCCGCCGCCACCCAGCGGGGCGATGACGGTGTCAACGTCCGGCAGATCCGCGAGAATCTCGAGGCCCGCAGTGCCATTGCCGGCGATGAACAGGTCGTCGTCAAATGGATGAACGAAGGTGCCCTCCATCCGTTCGGACTGATGCTGCTCGACCGTTTTCCACGCTTCATCGTAAGTGACACGGATGATGCGTGCGCCGAGCCGCTCAATCGAGTCAATCTTGGTCTGGGGGGCGGTGTCCATCACCATGACGGAACACGGCGCGCCAGCCCGCCGTGCGGCAAAGGCCACGCCCTGGGCCGCGTTACCCGCACTCACCGTCCAAACGCCGCCTTGCAGTTGCTCGCGCGAGAGCGCACGAACGGCATTCCAGGCACCCCGAATCTTGAAGGAGCCGATTGGCTGGAGCGATTCGAGCTTCAGGTAGATCTCCGCGCTCGGCTGGGCACCATGCGCAAACGGGAGCTCGAGCCTCACGAGCGGCGTGCGGACGGCCGCCTCGTACACCGTTTGTGAGGCCTCTTCGATCGCGGTGATGGGAATCTGACGCATGAATTCACGGCGCTCCACGTGGCTGTGGGAAGCGGTAAAACGCAGCGATCGTATCATGCTCGTCATGCGCTACCTGTCGAGTGCGGTGCTCATCGGTTTGCTCAGTGTCGCGGTGGCTGCCCAGCCGTCCAGACCGCGCGCGCGGGACATCGGCCTCGCACCCGGAGTGCTGACACCGGGGCCGCTCAACGCCATCACCGACGTAGCTGGTGTACGCGTCGGACACACCACCCTCATCATTGGAGACGACGTGCGCACGGGCGTCACCGTCATCGTCCCTCACGCCGGGAATATCTTTCAGGAGAAGGTCCCCGGTGCGGTGTAC
>JALZOC010000142.1 GCA_030857365.1 Acidobacteriota bacterium | reverse complement strand
ACCAGGTGCCGGATGGCATCGTGAATCGCCAGGCCATCCGTGACATTGCCGCCTGCGCTGTTGATGTAAATCGTAATCGGGCGCGCGCTGTCGTTGGCGAGCTCGCGGAGGCGTTCAATCGCGGTGCGCGCGGTGTCCTTCTCGATGTCGCCGATGAGGTAGATGTCGCGGAGGCGATCTGATTGCTCCTTTCGGACAATCTGCTTGACCGCCTCGACCAGCTCGTTGAGTATCTGGTTGCTGATTTCACCCATTACAGGCGCCGCTCGCACGCGCCATGCCGTGTCACCCAGCTCATCAATTACTCCGGTCGCAAGGGTGGTGGCTCGCCCTGACGATATCTGTCATCTAAACCATTGACGCCAGCCTCTCGTCCAACTGCCCGTACCTTGTCGGGGTGCCGAGCGGGCTGTCCATTGACCAGGCCACGGGGGAATGGGGTCAGATCCCACTGTTCGATTCCGGGACGGAGCGGTTCGCGGCCGGTCACCCGCGGGCGCGCCCGCGGCTCGAACAAAACACCCAACTGCATCGTATTTAACAACTTACCGCGGCCTGCGGCAATGGCATTTGGTTTGGACTGTCTGGACTGAGCCGGAATCGGACCTCCCCGGGCATCAGGACAGAGGAACAATGGTCGATATCGCACGCTCATCGGACGTTATCAGGAAAAAGAAGATCCGCCGGATCCTCATGGGCGCCGGCCTGTTCCTCGCCGTCGTCGCCATCACCGTGGGGGTTTCACGATTGAAGCCGGCGGCCCCCTCGGTGGAGCGCGGGACCGTGTGGATCGACACGGTGAAGCGCGGGCCGATGCTTCGTCAGGTGCGTGGCTCCGGGACGCTCGTGCCCGAGGAAATTCGATGGATTCCCGCGACGACGGAGGGGCGCGTCGAGAACATCCTGCTGCGACCCGGCGCGACCGTCGAGCCAGGGACCGTCATCCTCGAACTGAGTAACCCGGAGCTGCAGCAGTCGGTGCGCGAGGCGCAGCTTGCGTATCAATCCGCCCAGGCCAACTTCGTCAACCGGAAGCAGGAGCTCGAGAGCGCCCTGCTCAATCAGCAGGGGGACGTCGCCGGGATCGAGGCCTCGTACAAGAATGCGGCGCTGAACCTCGAGGCGCAGGAGAAGCTCTACAAAGATGGTCTCGTGTCCGAGATCCAGTTGAAGCAGTCGCGGAGCGCGGCCGAGGAGCTGAAGAACCGGTGGGACATCGGCAGGAAGCGTCTCGAGATGCAGACCGCGGGGATTCGTTCCCAGCTCGCGCCGCAGGAAGCGGACGTCGATCAGCGGCGTGCGGCGTACGAACTGCGGATCCGGCAGCTCGACGACCTGAAAGTGAAGGCCGGCATGAGCGGCGTGCTGCAGCTCGTGCCCGTCGAGCGCGGCCAGCAGGTCGGGCCGGGCACCAATCTGGCGCGCGTCGCCGATCCGACGAATCTCAAGGCGGAGTTGCGGATTGCGGAGACCCAGACGAAGGACATCCGCGTCGGGCAGCTCGCGGAAGTCGACACGCGAAACGGGGTCGTCAAGGGGCGGGTCGCGAGAATGGACCCGGCGTCGGCCGGGGGCACGGTCGGTGTCGACATCATTCTCGAGGGGGAGCTCCCCTCCGGCGCGCGTCCCGACCTGAGCGTGGACGGCACGATCCAGCTGGAACGGCTCGACAACGTGCTGTACGTCGGGCGCCCGGCATTCGGCCAGGAACAGAGCACCGTGGGCCTGTTCAAGCTCAACGCCGACGGCGAAGCGACCCGGACGACCGTGAAGCTCGGACGCAGCTCCGTGAACCAGATTGAAATTGTCGACGGACTGCAGGCCGGCGATCAGGTGATTCTCTCGGACATGTCCGCCCAGGATCAGTTCGACCGGATCCGGATTGCCGGATGATGCTGCGCCGGCCCACCTCTCCTCGCAAGGAATGCGGCGCGCACTATTGCGCGGCCGCGTCGAGGCGAAGGCGGGACGTTCGAATGCGCGAAGCTGGAAGCTGGCAACTGGAAGCTGTTGATTAAGGAGCCCCGATGAGTACTGCGCCGAACACGTCTGCCCCTACACTCATTCATCTCGACGGCGTGACGAAGGTTTTCTTCACGGACGAAGTCGAGACGCACGCGCTCGCGGGGATTCACCTCGAGATCAAGAGCGGCGAGTACATCGCCATCGCCGGCCCCTCCGGCTGCGGCAAGTCCACCCTGCTGTCAATCCTCGGGCTGCTGGATTCGCCGACGGAAGGGAAGTACGTCCTGAACGGCAAGTCGGTGGCCGATCTGCCGCTGTCGGAGCGGGCGCGGGTGCGGAACCGCGAGATCGGGTTCATCTTCCAGAGCTTCAATCTGATCGGCGACCTCAACGTGTACGAGAACGTCGAGCTGCCGCTCACCTATCGGGGCATGAAGTCGGCGGAGCGGAAGGAGCGGGTCATGGCCGCGCTCGAGAAGGTCGGCATGGCGCACCGCGCGAAGCACCTGCCCAGCCAGCTGTCGGGCGGCCAGCAGCAGCGCGTCGCGGTGGCGCGGGCGGTGGCGGGCGCCCCCTCAATCCTGCTGGCCGACGAGCCGACCGGCAACCTCGATTCGAAGAACGGCGAAGCGGTCATGGAGCTGCTGCGGGAGCTGCACCGGGAGGGGGCGACGATCTGCATGGTGACGCACGACCCGCGGTACGCGCGCCACGCCGATCGCTCCATTCACCTGTTCGACGGCCGGGTCGTCGAAGAGGACGGCAGCACACACCGCGGCGAGCGGGAGCTCGAGGAGAGCGGCTTCGACGTCGCGCACTGAGCCTGTCTTCGATGCTGACCACCGACTCCCTGAGGAACGGGCGCGGGACCGCGCCGGAACACGTGCGGCATGCGGTTCGTTCCAGCGATCCGCGCGTGCTCATCGCAGACGACCAGGCCGATGTCCTCGAGGCGCTGCGCCTCCTGCTGAAAGCGGAGGGCTTCCAGCTCGAGACGGCCGCGTCCCCCGGGGGGGTCCTTGCCGCGGTCGAGGCGCGCGAGTTCGACGTGGCGCTGATCGATCTCAATTATGCCCGGGATACGACGTCGGGCGAAGAGGGGCTCAACCTGCTGTCGCGCATCCAGGGCATCGATCCCTCGCTCCCGGTGGTGGTCATGACGGCCTGGGGCAGCGTCGAAGTTGCGGTCGAGGCGATGCGCCGAGGTGCGCGCGACTTCGTGCAGAAGCCCTGGGACAACGCGCGTCTGATGGCGATCGTCCGGACGCAGATTGAACTGAGCCAGGCGCTGCGCAAAGGGCAGCGGCTGGAGGCGGAGAATTCGCTGCTGCGCGGCGAGGGCATGCCGAAGCTGATGGCCGAGTCGTCCGCGATGCAGGGCGTGCTCCAGGTGATTTCGCGCGTGGGCCCGTCCGACGCGAACGTCCTGATCCTCGGGGAGAACGGCACCGGGAAGGGGGTCGTGGCACGCGCGCTTCACGCGGTCTCGACCCGCGCGTCGCGGCCGATGACGGTCGTGAACTCCGGCGGGGTGTCGGAAGGCGTCTTCGAGAGCGAGCTGTTCGGGCACGTGCGCGGGGCCTTCACGGACGCGAAAACGGATCGCGTCGGACGCTTCGAGCTGGCGGATCAGGGAACGCTGTTCCTGGACGAGATCGCCAACGTGCCCATGAGCCAGCAGGCGAAGCTGTTGCGCGTCATCGAAACCGGCGAATTCGAGCGCCTCGGATCCTCCCGCACGCGGCGGGTGGACACGCGCATCATCTCTGCGACCAACGCCGTCCTGACGGAGGAGGTCGCCGCCGGGCGGTTCCGGCAGGACCTGCTGTTCCGGCTCAACACCATCGAAATCCGGCTGCCGTCGCTGCGGGACAGGCGGGAGGACCTCCCTCTCCTTGCGCAGCACTTCCTGCGGCAGCACGCGCAGCGGTACCGCAAGCGGCTGACGGGGTTCGAGAGCGGCGCGATGCAGATGCTGCTCGAGCACCCCTGGCCGGGCAACGTCCGGGAGCTCGATCATGCGGTCGAGCGCGCGGTGCTCATGGCGCCGGGTCCGCTGGTCAAGCCGGCCGATCTCGGGCTGCGCCCGGGGCGTGAAGGGGCCGGCGGCCGGCTGGAAGACATGAGCCTGGAAGATGTCGAGTCGTTCCTCATCAAGAAGGCGATGACGCGATTCGACGGAAACGTCAGCCAGGCCGCCAGGGCGCTGGGCTTGAGCCGCAGCGCGCTCTATCGACGCCTGCAGCGTTACGGCTTGTAGGAACGCGGGAAGTGCGATACTTCCCTGCCGATGGCAGCCAATCGCCCGCGCGAGCCGCGTCTCAGTCACGACCGCCGCATCCTGTTGATGGCGTTCGCGTCGGCGCTCCCGGGTGTCGCGATTTCCCTCATCTTTCTCTGGACCGGCGGCTACGCGCCGAAGGTCCAGTGGACGCTCACCGTCCTCATCGTCACCGTCTGCCTCGGGTTCTCCTTCGCGCTTCGTGAGCGGGTCATCCTGCCGCTCCAGACCCTGTCGAACCTGCTTGCCGCACTCGGCGAAGGCGACTTCTCCATTCGCGCGCGCGGAGCCCGCGGGGGCGATCCGCTGGGCGAGGTGATGATCGAAGTCAACGCGCTCGTCGAGACGCTGCGCCATCAGCGGCTCGATGCGCTGGAAGCCACGACACTCCTGCGCAAGGTGATGGCGGAGATCGACGTGGCGGTTTTCACGTTCGACGGGGACCAGGCGCTGCAGTTCATCAACAGGGCGGGGGCGAGGCTCCTCGGGCAGCCTTCCGAGCGCGTCCTCGGCCGCCGGGCCGACGATCTCGACCTGGCCGAGTGCCTCACCGGCGACGCCCCGCGCGTCGTCAACACCGCGTTTCCAGGGGGCGCCGGCCGCTGGGAGGTGCGCCGCAGCCGGTTCCGCCAGGGGGGACGTCCGCACGAGCTGCTGGTGCTGTCGGATCTGAGCCAGCCGCTGCGCGAAGAAGAACGGCAGGCCTGGCAGCGCCTGATCCGCGTCATCGGACACGAGTTGAACAACTCGCTCGCCCCGATCAAATCCATTGCAGGCAGCCTCGCGACGCTCCTCGAGCGCGACCCGCCGCCGGCCGACTGGCGCGACGACATGCGCCGCGGCCTCGGCGTCATCGCCTCCCGGTCCGAGGCGCTGAGCCGCTTCATGAGCGCGTACGCCCGCCTGGCGAAACTCCCGGCTCCGCGGCTGAGTGCCCTCGACGTGGCCGCGTTCGTGGACCGCGTCGTGAGTCTCGAGAAGGCCCCGCACGTCCGGGTGGCGACAGGTCCACGCGTGACGATTCAGGGTGATGGCGACCAGCTCGAACAGCTGCTGATCAACCTGCTTCGAAATGCCCTCGACGCCGTGCGCGAGACGGGCGGCAGCGTGACGGTCGGGTGGCAGCGGCTTCCCGGCGCCTACCCGCCGGCGATGGAACTGTGGGTCGAGGACGAGGGACCGGGCCTCGCGAACACCGGCAACCTGTTCGTGCCGTTCTTCACGACGAAGCCGGGCGGCTCCGGAATCGGCCTGGTGTTGAGCCGCGAGATTGCCGAGGCTCATGGCGGCAGCCTCACGCTGGAGAACCGCGAGGACGCCCAGGGATGCCGCGCCAGTCTCCGCATGCCGCTGCACGCCGCCGCGCCGCTGCACCCGGACGGCGTGATGGAGGGCGTGGCCCCACAAGGCGTGACATCATGAGGCCGGCCGCCTCGTACTCGAGCCGCTCGCGGCCAGTGAGGCAACCCTCCGGATGCTGAGACGACTCTTCGACGGGACGGTCGACCCGCGCGCCATTCTGTACGCGCTGGTGCCCACGCTGGCCGTGGCCTGGCTCGTTGCACGGCTGGTGCGACGGCTCGCGGCCGCGTGGCTCAGAGGCGTCCTCCGCGACGCCACGCTGGCGGTATCGAGCCCTTACGTGCGCGGCCCGTTGCGGATGCTCGGCGTCGCCGCCTTTCTCTTCGTCGCCGCGATCCTGCTCTTTCCGGCGTTCGAGCTGGCGGGGCTGCGCCCGCGCACCGGCCTGCCGCTCCGCACGGTGGCGGGCTGGTCGTTCGGAGCCGGCCTGCGCGTGGTGCTCATCTGCGTGATCGCTTACGCGGCTGTCCGGCTCACGGCCCTGCTCGTCAAACGGTTCGAATACGAGCTGAGTCTCGGCACCGATCTCGACGCCCTCGAGCGCGCCAAGCGCTCCCGCACCCTCGGCTCTGTCCTCCAGAAGGCGGTCACCGTCGTCGTGACCGGGATCGCGCTCCTGATGGTCGTCAGGGAGCTCGGCGTCGACATCACGCCGGTACTGACCGGCGCCGGCATCGTGGGGCTCGCGGTCGGGTTCGGCGCGCAGACGCTCGTGCGCGACATCATCAGCGGCTTCTTCCTGATCCTCGAGGACCAGGTCCGGATCGGGGACGTCGCGGCGATCAACGGCACCGGCGGCATGGTGGAGGCGATCAATCTGCGCACGATCGTGCTCCGGGACATGGAGGGAACCGTGCACGTGTTCCCCAACGGCGGCATCACCACGCTGGCGAACCGCAGCAAGGATTTCTCCTACTACGTCATCGACATCGGCATCTCGTACGACGAGGACCCGGACCGT